>NZ_JBMDJT010000050.1:0-17102 GCF_057809335.1 Microbacterium sp. FG3
CCGCATGAGCGGCCGCACGCTCGCGCTTCGCGCTCGCACAGTGATCGGTTGCTGGAGGGCTTGCTGACCGGTTGAGCTCACCGGTTGAAGTCATCGGTTGAACCCCATCCGTTGAACCCATCGGTTGCTGAGCGGAGCGGCGGAGCCGCGGAGATGAAGCGACCACCGCAGCCGTCATGGGCTTGCTGGGGTCGCTTCATCTGCGTTCGCTTCGCTCACTTCGTTCAGCAACCGTGGGGTTGCACCGCTCGGTTGCACCGATCGGTTGCTGAGCGGAGCGGCGGAGCCGCGGAGATGAAGCGACCACCGCAGCCCGGGCTCCGGCGGCCGTGGCCGATTTCCGCTAGGGGCGGTTCGGTGGGCGTGACAGGCTGGGGGCATGGCACTGGCGATGACCTTCGATGAGCGGTACCGCGCGATCGATGCGCGCGACGCGCGCTTCGACGGCCAGTTCGTCACCGCGGTGCGCTCCACCGGCATCTACTGCCGCCCGAGCTGCCCCGCGCGCACCCCGAAGCCGGGCAACGTCACGTTCTACCCGACGAGCGCCGCCGCGCACGAGGCGGGCTACCGGGCGTGCAAGCGCTGCCTGCCCGAGGCCGCGCCCGGGTCGCCCGAGTGGAACCTGCGCGGCGACGTCGCCGCCCGCGCCATGCGGCTCATCGCCGACGGCGTCGTGGAGCGCGAGGGCG
The DNA here is from genome assembly GCF_057809335.1 of Microbacterium sp. FG3. NCBI lineage: Bacteria > Bacillati > Actinomycetota > Actinomycetes > Micrococcales > Microbacteriaceae > Microbacterium > Microbacterium sp. FG3. Next base: position 693 of record NZ_JBMDJT010000050.1, read on the forward strand.
TGGCCGGGCTCGCGGCGCGGCTGGGCTACTCGAGCCGCCACCTCTCACGGCTGCTGACCGCCGAGCTCGGGGCCGGCCCGCTCGCGCTGGCCCGCGCGCACCGCGCCCACACCGCGCGGCTGCTGCTCGTCGGCACGGATCTGCCGGCCACCGACGTGGCGTTCTCGGCCGGCTTCGCGAGCGTGCGGCAGTTCAACGACACGATCCGCGAGGTGTTCGCGATGACGCCGCTCGAGCTGCGCGCCCGCCGCCGCGGACCGGCGGCCGCGGGCATCGACCTCGCCCTGCCGCTGCGCGAGCCGTTCGACGCCGCGGGGCTGTTCGCGTGGATGCGCGTGCGCGCGCTGCCCGGCATGGAGGAGGCCGACGAGGCGTCCTTCGCCAGGGCCGTGCGCCTGCCCGGCGGCGCCGCATGGTTCCGGCTGCGCATGGACGGGCCGCGGCTGCGGCTGCACGCCCGGCTGCAGCACCCGGGCGATCTCGCCGCGCTCGTGGCGCGCGTGCGGCGGCTGTTCGACCTCGACGCCGACCCGCAGGCCGTGGACGCGGCGCTCGCCGCGCATCCCGAGCTGGCCGCGCACGTCGCGGCCGTCCCGGGCATCCGGCTGCCCGGCGCCGCGGACCCGCACGAGCTGCTCATCCGCGCCATGATCGGCCAGCAGATCTCCGTTGCCGCCGCGCGCACTCACCTCACGCGGCTCGTCGACGCGCTGGGAGAGCGCGTGGAGCTCGGGGGCGAGACGCGCCTGCTGTTCCCGTCGATGGCGGCGATCGCCGAGCGCGGGCACGAGGTGCTGCGCGGTCCGGCGGCCCGCATCCGCGCGATCACGGGGGCCGCCGCGGCGCTGGCCTCGGGCGACCTGCGGGTGGGCGCCGCCGACGACGCGGCCGAGCAGCGGGCGGCGCTGCTCGCTCTGCCGGGCGTCGGGCCCTGGACGGCGGACTACGTGCGGATGCGCGTCACGGGCGACCCCGACGTGCTGCTGCCCGGCGACGTCGCCCTCCGCGCCGGGGCGGCCGCCGCGGGCCTTCCCGCCGATCCCGCCGGGCTCGTCGCGTGGGGATCGCGCACCGCGCCCTGGCGCTCGTACCTGTCCATGCACCTGTGGCGGCTGGCCGCCGCCGCGAGCCCCGCTGCCGCGGCGCGGGCGACGCCCGATCCCGCCCTCCCGAAGGAGACCGCCCATGCCTGACGCCCTGCTCGAGACGATCGAGACCCCCGACGGCCCGTTCACCCTCGTCGCCGATGCCGACGGCGCGATCCTCGCCTCCGGATGGACGCCGGATGCCGCGGCGGTCCTGGATCGGATCCACGCGGCTCTGCGACCGGCGACGGTCCGCGATGCCGAGACCGCGGCGGGCGACGCCGTGCGCGCGTACTACGACGGCGACCTGGCCGCGATCGACGAGGTCGCCGTGCGCCAGCGCGGCACCGCCCTGCAGGGACGGGGGTGGGACGCGCTGCGGCGGATCCGGCCGGGTGAGCCGCTGAGCTACACGGCGTTTGCGACCGCCCTCGGCTCGCCGAGCGCCGTGCGCGCCGCCGCCTCGATCTGCGCGCGCAACGCACCGGCGCTGTTCGTGCCGTGCCACCGGGTGCTGCGCGGCGACGGCTCCCTCGGCGGCTTCGCGTGGGGCCTGGAGGTGAAGCGCCGCCTGCTCGCCCGCGAGGCCGCCTGACGCCCGAGGGAACCCACTACCTCCCCACGGCGTAGCCGTAGCCGCCGCGCGGATTGGCGGCCGCGCCCAGCAGGCCCGTGGCCGGGTCGCGCGTGACGGCGGAGAGCCGGCCCTGGGTCCAGGGGCCCGTGACGGTCACGCGGTGCGCGCGGGCCTCGAGCGCGGCGATCGCCTCGGCGCCCAGGCGCTCCTCCACCACGGCGCCCGCCGGCTCCCACGTGCGCGGCCAGAACGATCCGTGGAACGACGTCGAGTGGATCGCGGGGGCGTCGATCGCCTGCTGCGGCGTGTACCCGCCCACGATCGTGCGCAGCAGATACAGCAGCTGCCACTGATCCTGCTGATCTCCGCCCGGCGAGCCGAGCGCGGTCACGGCCGCGCCGTCGCGCAGCACGAGCGTGGGCGTGAGGGTGGTGCGCGGACGCGCGCCGGGGCGCAGCGTGGACGGCAGGCCCTCCTCGAGCCACGTCATCTGCAGGCGCGTGCCCAGGCAGAAGCCGAGGCCGGGGATCGTGGGCGACGACTGCAGCCAGCCGCCGGACGGCGTGGCCGAGACGATGTTGCCCCAGCGGTCGACGACGTCGATGTGGCACGTGTCGCCGCGCGTCTCGCCCGTCGGCGACACGTGCGGCTCGCCCGCGCGATCCTGCGCCATGGTCGGCTCGCCGAACGCGCCCTCCGCGCGCCCGGTGGGCGGCGTGTACGTCTCGCGCAGCGGCGGGATCGCCGGGGCCTCGTCGAGTCCGGGCCGCACCTCGCCCGAGGCGGCCTCGCCGATGAGCGCGCGGCGCTCGGCGGCGTACTCGGCCGACAGCAGCGTCCGCAGCCGCTCGGCCTCGATGCCGTCCCCGAAGTGCGCGTCGCGGTCGGCGAAGGCGAGCTTGGTCGCCTCGAGGATCGTGTGCGCCCCGTCCGGGTTCGAGGGGTCGAGCAGCTCGTCGTCGAGCGGCTCCAGGATGTTCAGGATCTGCAGCAGCGCCGGCCCCTGCGTCCACGGCCCGGCCTTCGCGATCGTGTGCCCGCGGAACGACCCGGTCACGGCCTCCTCGTACGAGGCCGAGAACGCCGCCATGTCGTCGGCGGTGAGCACGCCCGCGTGGTCGGTGCCGGGGGAGTGGCGGTGCGGCGTGCGCACGAACTCGTCGATCGCCCGGGCGACGAAGCCCTCCCGCCACTCGCGCCGGACCGCGTCGATCCGCTCCTCGCGGGTCGCGGCGCCCGCGCCCGCCGCCACGAGGCGCTCGAGTACGCCGGCCCACGCCGGGTTGCGCACGATCGCCCCCGCCGCGGGCACCTCGCCGTCGGGCAGCCACAGCTCGGCCGACGAGGGCCAGTGCTCGCGGAACAGGCCCTCGACGGTGGCGATCGCCGCGGCCGCGCCCTTGGCGAGCGGGTGCCCGTCGCGCGCGTAGTCGATGGCGAAGGCCAGCACGTCGGCCGCCTCCCACGTGCCGTGGTCGCGCAGCAGGAGCAGCCACGCGTCGACGGCGCCGGGCACGGCGGCGGCCAGCGCGCCGGCTCCCGGCACCAGCTCCAGGCCCTCGGCGAGGAAGTGCTCGCGCGTGGCGCCCGCGGGGGCGGGGCCCTGGCCCATCAGCACGACGGGGCGGCCGGGCTCTTCCCCGGTCGCGAACATCGCCACGAGGTCGCCGCCGGGGCCGTTCAGGTGGGGCTCGACCACGTGCAGCACGAAGGCGCCGGCCACCGCGGCGTCGAAGGCGTTGCCGCCGCGCTCCAGCACCGCCATCGCGGCCGAGCTGGCGAGGTAGTGCGTCGACCCCACCATCCCGAAGCTCCCCGCCAGATCCGGGCGGGTGGTGAACGGCGACGGCGCGGTATAGGTCACTTCGGCTCCCTTCGGTCGCGGCGTGCGACACATGGATCCACCCTACGGTCGGCCCGGGCGACCCCCGATCCCGCGGCCCGTTCGACGAGCGCGGTGGTCGGGTGTTGCAGTCGCCGATCGCGAGGTCATAGTCTGAAGGGCTGTCGCAATCGCGACCCGGGTGCCGCCCGCGCGGGCGGCCCGTCTCGCGCCCCCGGCGCCTCTCACCTCGAGGATCATGTCTTCCACGCCTTCCCCCGAGCGCACCTCCACGCCGCGCGCCCTGGCGCGCCTGCTCACCTTCGCCAAGCCGGTGCTGCCACGTCTGGGCCTCGGCGCGCTCAGCGCGCTGGGCGCCGCGGTCGCCGCCCTGATGATCCCGCTCGTGCTGGAGTGGGTCGTGGGCGGCCCGATCGCCTCGGGCGAGGTGAGCGCCATCGTGTTCGGCGCATCGCTCGTGCTGGGGCTCGGCCTCACCGAGGCCGCGCTCGTCTACCTGCGGCGCTGGCTCGTGCTCGGGCCCGCCACCTCCGTGGAGTTCTCCATGCGGCGCTCGTTCTACGACCGGCTGCAGCGCCTGCCGGTGGAGTTCCACGACCGCTGGCAGGGCGGGCAGCTGCTCAGCCGCATGATGCAGGATCTCGGACTCATCCGCCGTTGGACGGCGTTCGGGCTCATCATGCTCGTGGTCAACCTGCTGACGATCGTCATCGGCTACGTCCTGCTGTTCCAGTGGCACTGGATGCTCGGCGCGGTGTTCATCGTGACCGCGATCCCCATGTGGATCCAGGGGTTCCTCTTCGAGCGCACGTACGGATCGCTGTCGCGGCAGAGCCAGGATCAGCAGGGCGACCTCGCCACGAGCGTCGAGGAGAGCGTGCACGGCATCCGCGTGCTGAAGGCGTTCGGCCGCGGCGCGCACGCGCTGCGCAGCTTCACACGGCAGGCCGAGAGCCTGCGCCAGACCGAGATGCGCAAGGCGCGCTCGATCGGGGTGATCGACTTCTGGCTCGTGCTCATGCCGGAGCTGTCGTTCGCCGCGAGCCTGCTCATCGGCATCTGGCTGGCCGCCGACGGGCAGGTCACGGTGCCGCAGCTCGTGGCGTTCTTCGCGATGGCCGCTACGCTGCGCTGGCCGCTCGAGTCGATCGGGTTCCTCTTCTCGTTCCTGCTCGATGCGCGCACCGCCACCGATCGCATCTTCGAGGTGTTCGACGCCCGCAACACGATCACCGACCCCGAGCACCCGAAGACCATCGAGCGGGCACGCGGCGCCCTCGCGTTCGAGGGCGTGCACTTCCGGTACCAGGACGCCGGCGACGCCGAGCGCGACCTGCTGGACGGCATCGACCTGGCCCTCGAGCCCGGCGAGACGATGGCGCTCGTGGGGCTCACCGGTTCGGGCAAGACCACGCTCACGACGCTGCCGACCCGGCTCTACGACGTCACCGGCGGTCGCGTGACGCTCGACGGCGTCGACGTGCGCGAGCTGCGCCTCGCGGAGCTGCGCACCCACATCGCCACGGCGTTCGAAGACGCCACGCTCTTCTCGGCCACGGTGCGCGAGAACGTGCTGCTCGGCCGCGACGACCTCGACCCGGCCTCACCCGAGGCGGATGCCGTGCTGCGCGAGGCGCTGCAGGTGGCGCAGGCGTCGTTCGTCGACGACCTGCCCGAGGGCGTCGAGACGCAGATCGGCGAGGAGGGCCTCAGCCTCTCGGGCGGTCAGCGCCAGCGCCTCGCCCTGGCCCGCGCCGTCGCCGCCCGCCCCGCCGTGCTCGTGATGGACGATCCGCTGTCGGCGCTCGACGTCGAGACGGAGGAGCGCGTCCAGTCCGGGCTGCGTACCGTGCTCGACACGACGACGGCCCTCATCGTGGCGCACCGGCCCTCCACCGTCGCGCTCGCGGACCGCGTGGCGCTGCTCGAGGGCGGCCGCATCACGGCCGTCGGCACGCACTCCGAGCTGATGGCGCGCAGCGCGCACTACCGCTCCGTGATCTCGAGCTTCGAGCGCGAGGAGCGGGAGGATCGGGAGCTCATGATGTCGCCCAACCCCACCTCCGAGCTCGACCTCATGGCCGTGCAGGAGGCGCTGTCCGAGCGAGAAGCCGGCGTGCCGGAGAAGGGAACCGAGCGATGAGCGCCACCGTGCACGGCGTCGGCGGCGAGGACCGCACCGACTACACCCGCGAGGAGTCCCGCGCCATCCGCCGCCGCTCGCTGCGGCTGCTGGGCTCGCTGCTCGCGCCGCTGAAGTGGCGCGTCGTCGGCGTCGCCGTCGTCGTGATCGCGCAGACGGCGCTGCGCGTGCTGGGCCCGGCGCTGCTGGGGCTCGGCGTGAGCACGGCACTGCCCGCCGTCACCGGCGAGGGCGACTGGACCCCCGCGGCGGCGATCGTCGGCCTGTACGTCGTCACGGCGGTCGCGGGCGCCGCGCTGCTGATGTGGTACGACGTGCTCACCGCGCGGGTGACGCAGAACGTGCTGCTCGACCTGCGCACGCGCATGTTCCGGCACACGCAGCTGCTCAGCCTGGAGTTCCACGAGACGTACACGTCGGGCCGGATCATCTCGCGGCAGACGAGCGATCTCGACACCATCCGCGAGCTGCTGGGCGGTGGCCTCACCGACCTCATCAACGGCGTGCTCTTCGGGCTGTTCACCTTCATCGCGCTGGCCGTCTTCGACTGGCAGTCCGGGATCATCCTGCTGATCGCGGGCATCCCGCTCGCGTTCCTGATGCGCTGGTTCTACCGGCGCTCGCAGGAGGCGTACCGGCACTCCCGGGTGGCCAGCGCCAAGCTCATCGTCAAGTTCGTCGAGACGATGACGGGCATCCGCGCCGGCAAGGCGTTCCGCGCCGAGGACCGCAACGAGTCGGAGTTCGGACGTCTCGCGGGCGACTACCGCGACGTGAACATGCGCTCGATCCGCCTGTTCGGCACGTTCGAGCCGGGCCTCATGGCCATCTCGGCCTTCGCCATCGCGCTCGTGGTGCTGTGGGGCGGGGTGCGCATCACGTGGGACCAGTTCAGCGTCGGAGCGCTGCTGACCGTCGTGCTCTACACGCGCAACTTCTTCCTGCCGCTGCAGGGCGTGGCGATGTTCCTGAACTCGTTCCAGTCGGCCGCGGCGGCGCTCGAGAAGGTGTCGGGCGTGCTCGAGGTGGAGCCGACCGTGCCCGACCCCGAGCACCCCCGCTCCCTCGAGCGCGCGCGGGGCCACCTGCTGCTCGACGACCTGACCTTCGCGTACGCGAACGGCCGCACGATCCTGCCGGAGTTCACCCTCGACATCCCCGCCGGGCAGACCGTCGCGCTGGTCGGCACGACGGGCGCGGGCAAGTCGACGCTGGCGAAGCTCGTCTCGCGCTTCTACGACCCCAGCGAGGGCCGCATCACGCTCGACGGCATCGACCTGCGCGAGCTGGATCAGCGCGACCTGCGCCGCGCGATCGTCATGGTCACGCAGGAGGCCTACCTGTTCAGCGGCACGGTCGCCGACAACATCGCGCTCGGGCGGCCGGAGGCCTCGCTCGACGAGATCGTCGCGGCGGCCGAGGCCGTGGGGGCCGACGAGTTCATCCGCTCCCTGCCGGACGGCTATCACACGGACGTCAACAAGCGCGGCGGGCGGGTGTCGGCGGGGCAGCGCCAGCTCATCTCCTTCGCGCGCGCATTCCTCGCCGATCCGGCGGTGCTGATCCTGGACGAGGCGACCGCCTCGCTCGACATCCCGTCGGAGCGGATGATCCAGGACGCGCTGCAGACGCTGCTCGCGGATCGCACGGCCATCATCATCGCGCACCGGCTCTCGACCGTCGCGATCGCCGACCGCGTGCTCGTCATGGAGCACGGCCGGATCATCGAGGACGACACCCCGGACGACCTCATCGCGGGCACGGGCAAGTTCGCCCAGCTCCACGCGGCCTGGAAGCAGTCCCTGGTCTAGAACGGCGACGGAGTCTCGTGGGGGGAGGGGGATACGAGACCCCGCCGCCGGCTGGTGCCAGGGCGCGCGTCAGCGAGCGACCTGAAGCGGGATGGTGCGGAGAGGGGCGTCCGTGAGGCTCAGAAGCGGATCTCCGCGACCACCTCACCGTACTCGGTCTCGCCGACGGGCGAGAATCCGACACGGTGGAAGAAGGCCTCCGGCCCGCCCTCACCGGGCTCGTAGATCACGTTGATGTGGCTGAGGCCCCGGGAGCGCGCCTCGTCGATGAGCGACTCGACCGCGAAGCGGCCGATGCCGCGCCCCTGGTCGTCCGCGTCGACGTTGATGCGCCACAGCACCGAGTCGAAGTGGTCGACCGGCGCCTCCGGGTCGAAGTTGGCGCTGATGAAGCCGACGACCTCGTCACCGTCGAGCACGACGCGCTGCCACGTGGTGCGCGGATCGAGCACGGTGGCGGCCATCCCGTACGACACCGGCGCGAGGAACTGCTCCTGGCCCGGTCGCAGCGACAGGTTGTTGACCGCCACGATGGTCGCGGCGGAGAGCTCTTCGAGACGCAGGTCCGACATAACGACAGGCTAGGGCACGGACGACGGCCGCGGGTCGATGAGTTCGCTGGAAGTCAGTTCTGGACGGTGACCGGGGTGCCGACCTGCGCGAAGCGGTACATGTGCTCGGCGGCCGCGACCGTCATGTTGACGCAGCCGTGGCTCATGCGGGCGCCCGGCCCGAAGTTGCTGTGCCAGTACGTGCCGTGGAAGCCCTGGTCTCCGTTGTAGTAGGTGACCCACGGCACGTTGCCGGTGCAGTAGTCGAAGCGTCCGCCCGGCACGAAGTTGCCCTGGCTGTCGCACGATCCCATGTGCTGGATCGTGAGCTGCGCGTAGACGGAGTAGGTGCCGGTCTGCGTCTCGTAGGGTCCGCCCGTGCCGAGGGCGATGGGATAGGACGCCACGAGCTGGTCGTTCTCGTACAGGTAGGTCATGCCGTCGCTCTTGTCGACGAGGACGCGGCGGAACAGCTCCTGCGTCTGGAACGGCACGACCTCGCCCTGCAGCTCGAACGAGAGGTCGCCCTGCTCGAGCGAGGCGGCGATCTGCTCGGGCAGCCCGTCGGTGCTCGCGATCCCGAAGCCGTCCTGTCCCTCCTGGATCACGCGGAGGGCCTCGCCGGCGCCGTCGGTGACGACCTTCGCGTCGACGACGTCGCGGTTGACGCGGGCGGGGAGGTCGGCGATGGCCGCCTCGATCGCCGCCGTGTCGGCCTTGAGGACGAAGCCGCCGGTCTCCGGGTCGGCCTCGGGGACCACCCAGCTCGCGATCGTCGCCAGCGGGAGCTCCTCGGCGCGCGTCTCCTCGAGGTAGAAGCCCGCCGTCGCCGCCTGCTCGTTGAGCGATCCGGCGAACTCCTCGGCCGCCTCGGTCGTGACGGGCGCCGGCACCTCGGCGGCCTCGACCGAGACGGCGATCTGCTCGTCGCCGGAGGCGAGGGCGGCGGTGAGGTCCTCGGCGAGCGCGTCGAGGTCGGGGCCGGTGCCCGGCTCGGCGGGCACGGCGACGAAGGCCGAGCCGTCGAAGCTCACCTGCGCGTTGACCGGATCGGCGAACATCTCGGGCGCGACGCCCCTGAGGGCGTCGGCCGCGGCGTCGGCGTCGATCACGACGGCCGCGTCGGTCGGCTCGGGGTTCCAGGCGCCGACGTTCCACAGCGGGTGGTCGGCGAACGCCTGCTCGGCGGAGGCCTTCGCGTCGATCGAGGCGCCGACCTCGGCGCCGGTGAGCGTGACGCCCTCGACGGTGATCTCGGCGTCGGACACGCGCTTGGCGATGGCGTCGGCGGCCATGCCCACCGTGTGGAAGCCCACGGGGGCGCCGGCCACGACCACGCCGGGCGCGATGAGGATGGCGGCGGCGAACGCGGCGGCCGCGACGAGCAGGCCGGCCGGGATGCCGATGCCGAGCCAGAGGCCCTTGCGGCTGCGGCGTGTCTGGGAATCGGTCGCGTCGTCCGAGACGCCGTCGATCGGCTGCTCGGCGTCGAGCGGCTGCTCGCTGTCGATCGGCTTGGTCGCCAGGTCGGTCATGTGTCCCCCCTCGTGGTCCGCCGCCGCGCGTGGCGCGCGGAAGTGCACCGGTGGATCCATGGTAGGGCGGCATGTCTGCGCGACGGCAGGGGAAGGGATCACGAAATCGCGTCGATCCGGGCGTTCGGGCGCCTCGTACCCAGGACTGCCCGGGGGTCCGGTGGTCAGATGTGCTGCCACTCCGGCTTGTGGGCGTACGTGTAGCGATAGTAGTCGGCGTGCCGCAGGCGGGAGGCGGCGGCCTCGTCGATCACGACCGTGGCGCGCGGGTGCAGCTGGATGGCCGAACCGGGCAGCGATGCCGTGAGCGGCCCCTCCACCGTCCCGGCGACGGCCTCCGCCTTGCCCTCGCCGAAGGCGAGCAGCACGAGCTGGCGTGCCTCGAGGATGGTGCCGAGCCCCTGGGTGATGCAGTGCGTCGGCACGTCGTCGATCGTGTCGAAGAAGCGCGCGTTGTCTTCGCGGGTCTGCTGCGTGAGCGTCTTCACGCGCGTGCGGGAGGCGAACGACGATCCGGGCTCGTTGAAGCCGATGTGCCCGTCCGTGCCGATGCCGAGCAGCTGCAGCTCGATTCCGCCCGCCGCCGCGATCGCCCCCTCGTATCGCTCCCCGGCGGTCTCGACGCCCTCGAGGGCGCCGCTGGGCACCTGCACGAGGGCGGGGTCGAGGCCCAGGGGCTCGACGCCAGCCGGCCTGAAGCGACCAGAGCATCTCGATGACGGCTGCGGTGGTCGCTTCATCTCCGCGTCCTTCGGCCGCTGAAGTTCAGCAACCGATCGGTGCGACGGAGAGCTACCGCGCGAAGACCTTCCCCGGGTTGAGGATGCCCTGGGGGTCGAAGACGCGGGCGATCCCGCGCTGCAGCTCCCACTGATCCTCGCCCAGCTCGTCGGCCAGCCAGCGGGACTTCAGCACGCCGATGCCGTGCTCGCCCGTGAGGGTGCCGCCCAGGCGCAGCGCGGCGCGGAAGAGCTCGTCGGCCGCCCGCCAGATGAGGTCGGGCACCTCCGCGCCGGCGAAGACGAAGTTGGGGTGCAGGTTGCCGTCGCCCGCGTGCGCGACGGTGGGGATCGTGATGCCGTAGGCGCGCTCGATCCGCCCGATCTCCTCGAACATCTCGGGCAGGCGGCTGCGCGGCACGCAGACGTCCTCGATGAGGGTCGTGCCCATCGCGGCGAGCGAGGGGTGGAACGCGCGGCGGATCGCGAGCAGGCGCTCGCCCTCCGCGCGGTCGTGCGTGACGGCCACCGTGCCGCCGGCGCCGCGCAGCACCTCGGCGATCGCGTCGGCCTCGGCGCGGGCGGCCGGACCGTCGGTCTGCACGGTGAGCTGGGATGCTCCCGGCGTCGGGCGCGGCAGACCGAGGTGGGCGTGGATCGCCTCGAGCGAGGCGGCGTCGAGCAGCTCCATGATCGCCGACTGGATGCCCGCCGACGTGACGGCCGACGAGCCCGCGGCGGCGGAGCGCACGTCCGGGAACGTCGCCGCGACCGTGCACACATCGCCGGGGACGAGCCGGCGCAGCTTGAGCGTCGCGCGGACGATGACGCCGAGCGTGCCCTCCGAGCCGATCAGCAGCGACGTGAGGTCGAGCCCGGTCACGCCCTTCACGCTGCGGTGGCCCATCGAGACGAGCCGGCCGTCGGCGAGGACGACGTCGAGCCCCAGTACCGCGTCGCGCACGACGCCGTACTTGGCGCACAGCAGCCCGCCGGCGCCCGTGGCGATGTTGCCGCCGACCGTCGCGATGTCGCGGCTGGCCGGGTCGGGCGCCCACCACAGGCCGTGCTCGGCGAGCGCGGCGTTCAGCTCGGCGTTGAGGACGCCCGGTTCCACCACGGCGAGCAGGTCGTCGGGGCGCACCTCGAGGATGCGCGTCATGTTCCGCACCGAGAGCGCGATCTCGCCCGCTCCGGCGTTCGCGGCGCCGGCCAGCCCCGTGCGGGCGCCCTGCGTCACGACGGGCGTGCCGGTCGCGGACGCGATCCGCAGCGTCGCCTGCACGTCCTCCGTCGAGGCGGCGCGGACGACGGCGAGCGGGCGGTCCGGAGCGGCGTGACCGGACCGGTCGGCCCTGGCCGCCTCGAGCGACGCCTCGGTCGTGTCGACCCGATCGCTCAGCTCAGCGCGCAGCAGCGCGACGACGTCGCTCATGCCCCCTCGCTCATGCGAGCGCGCGGCGACCGTGCAGCAGGCCGATCACCACGGCGATCACGCCGAAGCCGAGGCCGACCCAGCCGAGCCCCAGATCCCACATCGCCATGGTCGCCGAGACGAAGACGAGCAGCTCCACGAGCGCGCGCACGAACGGGTGCACCGCGAACACCGCCCTGGGCGAGACGAACAGCGCCCAGGCGAGGATCGCGAGGGCCGGGGCGAGCAGCCCGAAGAGGATGTTCCAGGCGACCGGCCACGCGAGGAGGCCCCATACGAGCAGGATCGCGAACGCGGCGAGCTCGGAGAGCAGACGGAGCACGTCGAGCGCGGTGATGCGCGCAGCGGTGGCGCCGCCGCCGGGGGGCGAAGCAGGGGCGGACATGCGCTCCAGTCTACGTGGCGCGCTTCCGGGCGATCCGCGGTACTCCGCGCCAGCCGCCGCCCAGGCCCCGTCGCTACGCTGGAGGGGTGACGCGATCTCCCGAAGCGGCCGACTCCACCCGCAAGAAGGAGGGCCGCGCGACGCGCTACGCCTCGCTCGAGGAGGCGTTCCAGAGGCACGGCACGCCCGCCGCGAACCGTGAGCTCATCCGGCGCATCGTCGACGGCATCGACGCCGCCGGCTTCGTCGGCTACTCGACCCACTTCCGCATCGAGCGGCGCGGCGGCTCGCCCGCGCTCGAGGTGCACCCCGGCTACACCAACGGCTTCCGCACCGAGCAGGAGATCGTGCGCCGCCTCGGCGACGACGTCGAGCGATGGCCCAGCCGCCGCTTCCACGGTGCGTGGGGCGTGACGCACCCGGTCGCCGCCCCGGCGCCGGCCGCGAAGCCGGCGCGAGCGCCGCGCGCCGCGTCGCCGCGTGCCGCATCGGCACCCGAGGAGCCGCCGAAGGTGTGCCCGACGTGCTTCATGGTGCTGCCCATGAGCGGCGTCTGCCAGAACTGCGACGCCTGATCGGCGCCCGCTGATCCGGACCCGCTGATCCGGGTCAGTTCTGCTCGACTCCGGGATCGGTGACGTCCACGTCGTCGGACTCCACCCGGGCGACGAGGTCGTCCATGGTCGGCGGATCGACCTCGATGCCGGCGTCCGACAGGCGGCGCTCGAGCGTGCTGCGCACGTCGCCGTGCAGCGTGTCGATCAGCATGTCGGCTCGCGTCTGGGCGACGATGCCGCCGATCCGCTCGTCGTCGTTCGTGTCGTGCGTGTCCTCGAGGGGCGCGTCCTGCGTGCCGTGGCCGCCCGGGCCGCGCTCCTCGTCGAGCTCGTCGTCCGCGCCCTCACCAGCCATCGGCATGCTCGTCCTCCTCGAATTCGTCCATCATCGCCTGCAACAGGGGATCGTCCAGCGGGGCGACGGGCGGAACCGTTCCGTTCGACATGCGGGCACTCCTCTCGTCCCCTCGGCGGACTCGCGCTCGCGCCGAGGTGCCGCCAGCTTCGGCGACCGTCTCATGATCGCCCGGTATCCCGGTCGGCACACGGGGCTTGACATCGCCGCGGGGCGACGCCCCGCACCCGGCGCGCGAGTATCCGGCGGCCGAGAGGGTGTCAACCCCCTGGAACCGCCGGCGCGGCCGGGCGACAGTGATGTCGGAGGTCGACATGGATACGGTTCATCAGCTGGATCTCGTTCCGCTCGGCGAGGATGCCTGGCGGCTCTGCGACCGCAGCGTCGATTCGTGCGACGCGACGAGCGTCGTGGCGTACGTGGAGCGACGGGCTGACGGCTACGAGGTGGTGTGGGTCTCGACGCATCGGGGCGTCGAGCGGTTCACGACGATGGGGGACGCGCTGGAGCGCGCGGCGGAGGTGCTCTCCGCGGTGACGCCGCCCGGCGCGACGCGTCCGATCCCCATCCCGCATTTCGCACCGCGACCGGCAGCGCTCGCGGGGTGACAGGCGGGGGCGGCGGCCCGGGGTGCTCGACGGAGCGCGTCCCGGGCCGCCGGTCTGTGCGCACGATGCCTGCTTGACATCTGGTAGTACGGATGTTCGACTGGAGGCATGAGGTGGAGCGGGCAGCAGGTGAACGGATCTGCGGATCCGGCGCTCATCGGCCTGCAGGGCCTCGTCCGCTCGGTGCGCACGCCGGAGTTCGCGGGCATCACGTTCCACGAGGTCGCCGCGAAGTCGGCCCTGAACCGCGTGCCCGCGCAGAGCCCGATGCCGTTCTCGTGGACCGTGAACCCCTATCGGGGCTGCTCACATGCCTGTCTCTACTGCGTACACCCGGACACCCTCGTGCTGATGGCCGACGGCCGCCAGCGAGCCATCCGCGAACTGCGCGTCGGCGACGAGATCGTCGGAACGCGCGTCGACGGCGCCTATCGGCGGTACGTGAAGACGGAAGTCCACGCCAAGTGGGCGAGCCGGAAGCGCGCGTACCGAATTGTGCTCGCCGATGGCACGGAGCTCATCGCCAGCGGTGATCACCGCTTCCTCACCGATCGCGGATGGAAGCACGTCATCGGCGCGACGAGCGGCGGCGAGCGGCGTCCTCACCTCACGATCCGCAACGCACTGCAGGGCTTCGGCCTCGGCGGTGCGGCGACAGCGGAGGGTCGCTGGACGTCGGCGGCGTTCCGGCGGGGGTATCTGACGGGGATGATCCGTGGCGATGGGATGATCTGCCACGGGCGGTACCGATACCCGCATCGCACGACGGAGCAGCATGCTTTCCGCCTCGCGCTGGCCGACACCGAGGCGCTCGACCGAACGAGGGAGTTCCTCGCTGCCGAGGGGATCGAGACGCGGACGCGTCCGTTCACCTCGGCCTCCGCACGTCCGATGCTCGCTCTTCACACGGGAAAGCGCGCGGACGTCGCCGCGCTCGAGGGCCTCATCCAGATGCCCGAGGGTCCCGATCATGACTGGCACGCGGGATTCCTCTCGGGGATCTTCGATGCGGAGGGAAGCTGCTCCGGCGGGATCCTGCGAATCAGCAACAAGGACGAGGGCATCCTCTCGGCCATCGTCGCCGCCTGCGACGCGCTCGGCATCCGATCGGTGAGGGAGCCGGTGGCGGCGAACGGCGTCAGCGTCATCCGTGTGGTGGGGGGCCTGCCGGCGCGTCGGAGATTCTTCGAGGCGACCCGGCCGGCGATCACCCGCAAGCTGGCGATTGCAGGCGATGCGGTGAAGACCGTGGCGGACCTCCGAATCGTGGCGGTCGAGGACCTCGGCGTGGAGATGGAGATGGTCGACATCACCACGGGGACCGGCGACTTCATCGCGAACGGCGTCATCAGCCACAACTGCTTCGCCCGCCGCACGCACACGTACCTCGAGCTGGATGCCGGGGCCGACTTCGACAGCCAGGTCGTCGTGAAGGTGAACGCGGCCGAGGCGCTGTCGGCCGAGGTGTCGCGCCGGTCGTGGAAGCGCGAGCTCGTGGCGCTCGGCACGAACACCGATCCGTATCAGCGCGCCGAGGGCCGCTACGCGCTCATGCCGGGGATCATCGCTGCGCTCGCCGAGAGCGGCACGCCCCTGTCGATCCTCACGAAGGGCACGCTTCTGCGGCGCGACCTGCCGCTGCTCGCGCGGGCCGCCGAGCAGGTGCCCGTCGACCTGGCGATGTCGATCGCGATCTTCAACGACGAGCTGCAGAAGGCCGTCGAACCGGGCACCCCGACGGCGGCGGCGCGGCTTGCCACCGTGCGCGCGGCGGCGGACCTCGGCTTCCGCGTCACCGTGTTCGTGATGCCGATCCTGCCCTGGCTCACCGACTCCGTCGAGCACCTCGACGATGCGCTGGCGCAGATCGCCGCCTCCGGTGCGCACCGGGTGGTGTTCGGGGCCCTGCACCTGCGCCCGGGAGCGCGCGAGTGGTTCTTCCAATGGCTCGCGCGGGAGCATCCGAGGCTCGTCCCCGTGTACCGGCGCCTGTACGGCGGGTCGTCGTACGCGTCGAAGGAGTACCGCACGTGGCTCGCGCGCCGCGTGCGCCCGCTCATCCGGCGCCACGGACTCGACGCCCGCGAGGACGACGACGCGCCGGACGCCTGGCGCGGGGCGCGCATGGTCGCGGCGCCGGCCACATCGCTGGGCCTGCCCGCCGAGACCGCGCCGACGCTGTTCTGAAGCCGTTCAGCGGAGGATAGGGGACCCCGTCGCGCGGCTGACGCCGCGCTCCTCCTCGAATCGCTCTGCCCAATGAACGAGATACGGGTGCGTCCTGGCGGACGCACCCGTATCTCGTTCGCGGAGGATAGGGGATTCGAACCCCTGAGGGCTTGCACCCAACACGCTTTCCAAGCGTGCGCCATAGGCCACTAGGCGAATCCTCCAGCGGCCCCCGAAAGGGCCTCGGAACATCCTACCCGGCCCGGCCCGCGCGGCCGAACCCCACCAGCTCGAGCAGCCGGGGCGGGCTCAGCAGCGACCGGGGCGCGACGAGGGCGGCCGCGCGGGCGAGCGGGGTGGGGAGGATCGCGCGACGGATGATGCGCAGCGGCACCGCCAGGTCGCGCGTGGCGCGCACCCCCGGCGGGCCGTAGCTGGCGGCCTCGATGCCGTCGACGAGGGGATCGAGCACCTCGGTCGAGAGCCCGGGGGCGGCGGCCACCCGCGCCGCCAGGGCGCGCGGGCTGTCGTGCGCGTGCACCTCCTCGCCGGCGTCGACGAGGGTGTCGGCGAGCTCGCGCCAGGCGGCGGGCGCGTCGCCCCGCGCGGCGGCGCGCAGCCGGCGCCCGCGCAGCAC
>NZ_JBMDJT010000051.1:0-16733 GCF_057809335.1 Microbacterium sp. FG3
GCGCGCGCCACGCCCGGCACCGCGAGCAGCGCCGCGATGCCCGCCGCCCAGCCGACCGGCACGAGCCAGCCCCAGTCGTAGGCGGTCGATCCGTCGCCCGATCCGCCCGGCACATCCTCCGGCGGCAGCGACGGCGCGGCGCTCGTCGTGGGCGTCGGCAGGGCCGGCGCGACCGGCGTCGGCTGCGCGCCGGCGCCGTCGCCGGCGATGGCCTCGGGCAGGAACGACGTCGCATCGCCCAGCCCGGGCGTCGGCTCGAACGGCACCCAGCCGATGCCGCGGAAGTACACCTCGGGCCAGGCGTGCAGCTGCGAGGCGCGCACCGTGTACACCGCCTCCTGCCCCAGCCACTCGCCGCCGCGCACGCCGGGGAGGTAGCCGACGACGACCCGCGAGGGCATGCCGAGCGTGCGCGCCATCACGGCGAACGTCGACGCGAAGTGCACGCAGTAGCCCTCCTGCCGATCCAGGAACGAGGCCATCGCGTCGAGGTCCGAGCCGTCGAAGCCGTCGTCCACGGGGGCGTCGAGCGAGTACGCGAACTCGCCGCCGCGGAACCAGCTCTGCAGCGCCACCAGCCGGTCGTAGTCGTTCTCCTCGCCGGCGACGACGCCGGCCGCGGCATCGGCGATGCCACCGAGCAGCGGGCTGCGGGGCAGCGAGAGCGTGTCTCCCGCGAGCCCCTCGACGCCGGGGGAGGGGATCGTCGCCGTCGTCGCCTGCGCCGCCTCCCGCGTCGGACGCGGCACGACCGCGGCCGCGGTGTACGTCTCGCCCGCGGCCTCGCCGCCCGTCACGGTGCCGTTGGCATCCGCGAGCCGCCAGTCCCGCGAGACCCCGTCGAGCGCCGCGAGCGGATAGGGGACCGGCAGCAGCGGCCCCTCGAGGTTCAGCACCTCGATGTCGAGCGAGACGAGCTCCGAGCCCTCCGGCGCCTCGGCGTCGAGCGCGGCGGGCACCGCGTCGCCGACCGGCAGGGTCGCGCCCTCGTCGGGCTCCCATCCGGCCCCGCTGAACGACGACAGCGTCGCGACGCGGAGGTACGGCGCCGCCTCGCCCTCGTTCAGGACGTAGCGCAGCACGTCGGCGTCGCCGACGCGGCGCAGGTCGTCGCCCAGATCGAGGGACGCGTCGATGCGGGTGGGGGCACCGGGGCCGCGCAGCGAGCCGGTCGGCTGCGGCAGCAGCGGTGCGACGACGAGCGCCGCCACCACGGCGAAGGCGGCGAGCGCGGCGCCTTGCACGGGGCGGGCGTCGCCCGGCGAGCGGCGGCGCCGATCGACGTACAGCAGCAGCAGCGCGGCGCCGAGGAGGACGAGGATCTGCGGCATGCCCGTGCCGATGCCGGTGATCGCGGGCGGCAGGATCCAGACGGCGACGGCGGCCGCGATCGCCGCCACGGGCAGCCGCACGGCGACCGCGAGCACGTCGAGCACGAGCGCGAGCAGTCCCGCCGCGGCGATGAGGACGAAGGTCAGCGGCGCACCGGGATCGACCGGGGCGGCGCTCTCGGTGAGCTGCGTCGCCGCCGCCGACAGCAGCGGCGGCATGTCGGAGAGCAGCCGCGGCGTGGGGATGACGCCCAGCAGCGACGAGGGGCCCGGGAGCCGGTCCACCGCGGCGAAGAGGGTGTGGATCCCGGTGGTCGCCGCGATCCAGGCGACCGCCTGGGTCAGCGGGGCGAAGCGCGCCGCGGGGCGCACCGCGCGGGTGAGGGCGCCGGCGGCCCACACGGCGAGCATGCACACCAGCGCGCCGGCCAGCCAGTTCGGCAGGATGACGCCGGACAGGGGCAGCATCGCGGCCACGGCGAGCAGCAGCGAGGCCAGGGACGCCGCCAGGCCGCGGTCGCGGCGCGGGCGCGTGGGCGGCGGCGTCCGCGGCGCCGCTGGGGCGGGCGCGGACGCGAGCAGCTCATCGATCGACACGGTCGCCTCCCGGTGCCGCCGCGAGGCGGTCGAAGGCCTCCGCCCAGGAGGCGGCCACGTCGTCGCCGAGGCGCGCGGCCGCCCAGCCACCCTCGCCCAGGCGATCGAGCGCCTCGCGCAGCGGCGACGGGGTGAGCAGCACGGGAAGCGACGAGTGGCGGGCGAGCGCGTCGAGGTCGGCCGCGAGCCGGTCGTCGGTCGCCCCGCACACGACGACGAGCGGCCCCGCGGAGTCCGGCAGCGCGAACCCGGCGCCCCCGCCCGCGTCGGCCCGATCCGGCACGACGGTCGCGAAGGCGCGCTCCAGGGACTCGAGCACCGACCCGTCGGGCGCGGCGAGATCGGCGAGCGGGCGGCCGGCGTGATCCGTCACGCTCACGGCGAACCCGTCGGTCACGAGGCGCCACGCGGCCGAGACGCAGGCCGTCACCGCCGCCTCGAACCCGGCGTCCTCACCCGAGCGCGCCTCGGCGGGCCAGCGCGGCGCCGCGAGATCGAGCACGACGGTGGCCGACGGCACGGTCTGCTCCTCCTCGTCTCGCACCATGAACGATCCGCGGTGTGCGGAGGCGCGCCAGTGGATCCGCCGCATGGAGTCGCCGGGCGCGTAGGGGCGCGGGATGAGGTTGTCGCTGCCGCGCCCGCGGCGCTCCTCGGACGCGCCGCCGTCGCCGGCATCGCCGTGCGAGCGCGGCAGCGGCTCGAGCCAGCGCGCGCGGGGCACGACGAGCACGGGCGTGGGCTCGCCCAGCGACGCCGTGCGCCGCCACAGCCCGAACGGGTCGGTGGCCTCGAGCTCGAGCGGGCCGACGGGGTGCCGCCCGCGGCGCACCCCGGTCACCGCGTACGCGACGCGCGTCTGCGGGCCCTCGCCGCGCGGGAGCGAGCCCGAGGCGTCGCCGGTCAGGCCGGGCGGCAGGACGTCGCGCCACCGCCCGCGCGGCGCGCGTCGCGGCGGCTCCACGGAGACCCCCAGCTCGATCGTCGTCTCCGATCCGACCTCGACGGAGTCCTCGGACAGACGCCTCGCGACGCGCACGCCGGGGCGCGCGTTCCTCGCGGCGAACCAGCACGCGGCCAGCAGCGACAGCAGCGCGACGCCGACGTACTGCGCCTCCGACGCCCCGAGGATCGAGGCGAGCGGCAGGCACGCGATCCCGACCGCCAGCACCGCCCACCCGCGCGGGGTCAGCGGCGACCCCGCCCGAGCGCCCCGACGTGTCGCCACGGCTCAGCCCGCCACGGGCACCGGCACGGTCGCGGCGATCCGGTCGAGGATCGCCGGCACGGAGTCGGCCGCGCGGCGCGACTGCGTCGCGGAGCGCGCGGGGATGAGGCGGTGCGCCAGCACCGGGTTCAGCAGCTCCGTCACGTCGTCCGGCAGCACGTAGCCGCGGCCCTCGAGCGCGGCATTGACCTTCGCCGCGCGCACGAGCTGCAGCGTGGCGCGCGGGCTCGCGCCGAGGCGCAGCTCGGGGTGCGCGCGCGTGGCCTGGGCGAGGGCGACGGCGTAGTCCTCGACGGCGGGCGCGACGTGCACGGACCGCGCCCACGCGATGAGCGAGCGCACCTGGTCCGTCGTGACGACGGGGCGCAGCTCGTCGAGCGGATTGGCGGCGTCCCGCTGGCGCAGCATGAGCGCCTCGGCACGCGCATCCGGGTACCCCATCGAGATGCGCATCATGAAGCGGTCGCGCTGCGCCTCGGGGAGCGCGTACGTGCCCTCCATCTCGAGCGGGTTCTGAGTGGCGACGACGAGGAACGGATCGGGCAGCCCGTGCGTGGCGCCGTCGACCGTCACCTGACGCTCCTCCATCGCCTCGAGGAGCGCCGACTGCGTCTTGGGGGACGAGCGGTTGATCTCGTCCGCGATGACGATGTTCGCGAACACCGCACCGGCCTTGAACTCGAACTCGCGCACGACCGGATCGAACACCGACACGCCCGTGACGTCGCTCGGCAGCAGGTCGGGGGTGAACTGCACGCGGCGCACGTCCGCGGCGATCGACGCCGCCAGCGCCCGCGCGAGCATCGTCTTGCCGACGCCCGGGACGTCCTCGATCAGCAGGTGGCCCTCGGCCAGCAGCACGATGAGCGCGGCGCGCACGGCCTCGGGCTTGCCGTCGATGACGCGCTCGATGGAGGCCGCGATGAGGTCGGTCGCCTGGCGGAACGCGGCGGCGCCGTCGCCGCCGGCCGGGCCGGGGGCCGCGGGGCGGACGGTCGTGGACTCGGACATGCGTCCTCCCTCACGGGTCGGGAGTCATTCGGATGACGGGCGTCGCTGTGGGCGACAGCCTAGTGTCCGCGAGGCGCGCGATGGTCGTTCCCCGGGGACCTCACGGCGGCCGCTCCGGATCCGCGGCGCCGCACGTCGGGTAGACTTGTCGGCAGCTCTCCGCGTGACGGCATCCAGGCCAACTCCCCCAGGACGGAAACGTAGCAAGGGTAACCGGGCTCTGCCGGGTGCGCGGAGAGTCTTTACTTTTCCGCCGCGGACGAGGGCGTCAGCGCGGCAGGGACTCCAGCAGGACGCGCGGGTCCGGGGCGTCGGCCGGTGCCTGGATCGCGATCGCATCCGCCCCCGCGTCCGCCAGCTCGCCGATCCGGTCGGCGATCCGCTGCTCCAGCGCGCCGCCGCGGGGATCGATCTCCGCGAACGCCCGCACCACCGGCCGCCCCGGTCGTCCCGCCGCGGCCCAGCCCTCCTCGACCACGGCGCGCGCGGCCCGCACGGCCGCGGCGTCGTTGGCCGCGTCGAGCAGCACGCTGTCGCCGAGCTCGCCGGCCAGTCGCAGCGTCTTCGGCCGCGTCGCCCCGACGGCGATCTCCGGCGCCGCCGCGGGCGGCCAGCCGAGCGCGACCTCGGCGAGCGACACGTACCGCCCGTCGACGTCGACCGTCTGGCCCTCGAGCAGCGCGCGCACCGCCGTGACGTACTCGCGCAGCAGCGTGAGCGGCGAGGCCACGCGGGCGCCGACCTGCCCCATCCAGTCGAGCACGCCGTGCCCGAACCCCGCGACGAGCCGGCCGGGCGCGAGGCGCTCGAGCGTGGCGATCTCCATGGCGGCCAGAGCGGGATTGCGCAGCGGCACGGGCAGCAGGCCGATGCCCACCCGCACGCGGTCCGTCGAGACGAGCGCGGCGGTGGCGGCCGTCAGCCCGCCCTCGAGGAAGCAGTCCTCCCACAGCCACAGCTCCGCGACGCCGGCCTCATCCGCCGTCCGCGCGATCGCGCGCAGCTGCTCGGGCGGCGACTGCGGACGGAACACGACGCCGACGACCGGGGGCGCTGTCTCTGTCATGGCCTCATCGTGCCATCCGCCGCTGACACCGCGTGGGTACCATCGCCCCATGGCCTACAACGCCGAGCTCGCCGATCGGGTGCGCGCCCTCATCGAGGCCGCGGGAGACGTGGACGAGAAGCGCATGATGGGCTCGCTCGCGTTCATGGTGAACGGGCGGATGGCCGTGGGCGTCTCGGGCGACGAGGTCTTCTTTCCCGTCGGCGGCGGCGAGGCGCTGGAGGCGGCCCTGCAGCAGGGCGCGCATCGCCTCCACCTGCGCAGCGGGCGCCAGGTGCCGTTCGCGGCGCTCACCGACCCCGACGACGACACCCTCGCCGACTGGATCGCCGAGGCCGTCGAGCGCGCCCTCGCGCGCTGAGACTCGCGCGAGTGCCGACGTTGTCGTCGCTTTTGCTATCGGCGCATTCGCGGATAGATCGAGGTCAGGACAACATCGTATGCGTCACCCAGCTCCTTCTGGACGAGGTCTCGCAGCTGCCGACCCTTCTCGTAGTGGTTGTACTCTGCCTCGTACGTGCGCCAACCACCGGTCTCCGAGAACTCGCGATTGAAGGAGCGGGCCCATTCGAGCAGGTCCTTCACCAGAGCTTCGCTCAGCAGGCCATCCAAACCGAATTCATAGTCGCCGTCGCACCGTACCGGCCATCCCGTATACGGAACTCCGACGTCCACACGTGTTCTCATGCCCATGAAGCTTGGCGGGAACAATCCTCGTTGGTCGTCGGATAAGACGTGATCACGCGATCGTTTGTCATCGATACGATCACCGTTGGCCAGAACTCCAACACTATTGCTTCGCTATCTGATTCAAAGATGGCGATGTGCTGGGTGAAGCATCGCTTGCCGCTGTACTCCACGGTGTACCACCACGGGTCAGCCAATACCAGCTCGGTGCTGAGCGCCATGAGATCGTCCCAGGTATCCGCAGGGCCGGCCCCCCGGTCCACGCCGCATCGAGGTGGGTCTGCCATTGCGATTGATGATGGTCCTGGATGTGGTGCCATCCGTATGTCTTGGTGTCGTGGGGGCCGCATGTGAGGTGAATCACCCGGTCGAACTGGGGGAGGCCAAGCGGTTTGAGCGTGTATGTCGGATTGAATAACGGGCCGAAGCAGGCAACCCACGCCCCAGGGTCGTCGATGAGGAGGGGCCGGATTGTGGAATCGTCGGGCGTAGGCGCGTCCGGGAAGAGGGGAGCTATCTCGGGGAACGGGATAGGAGCGGCGTCGCCCACTTGGATGAGATAGGCGGCGTCGGAAGCGGCTTCTAACGTTGGCTCCGGAGCGGGAGTTGAGGCGTTCGCGGGTGCTGAAATGGCACTTGAAGCAACCGTCACGAGGGCGATCGCGATGATACAGGTTCTTCTCACTGGTGCTGTTCCTTCCCGTTCGATGAGGAGAAGGTAGCGGGCGCGCAATGCGGTAGTCCAGCGTTACGGACCGCTGAGGTCAGCGCCCGCCGGCGCGCGGGGCCAGCCGGGCGAGGGCGGCGTCGATGACCCAGCCCAGCACGAGCGCCGCGGCGATCGAGACGAGCACCGCGGTGATCGTGCCGCCGGGCAGCAGGGCCGAGATCGTCGCGCCCACGAGCGCCTGGTAGGCCGCCCACAGCAGCGCGGATCCGGCGGCGATCGGCAGGTAGCGGGTCGCGCGGATGCCCGTCGCGCCGGCGGTCACGTTGACCACGAGGCGCGCGAACGGGATGAACCGTACGGTGAACACCGCCATCGCCACGTGGCTGCGCAGGCGCGTCTTCGCCCACTCGTGCACGCGCTGGAACCGCGGGTGGCGTGCGAAGAACCGCCAGCGCTCGGGGTGCAGCAGTCGGCCGATCAGGTAGCAGCAGGCGTCGCCGCAGAACGCGGCCAGCGCGGCGACGGCGATGACGGCCCACAGGGGCGGCACGCCGCTGCCGGCCGAGATCGACCCGAGCACCGTCACGGCGATCTCGCCCGGGATCACGACGAGGAACGAGTCGGCGAAGACCAGCGCGAACAGCACGGCCAGCGCCCACGGATCGGCGGCGATCCCCGCCAGCCACGCATCGGTCACGCGCTCACTCTTCCGCCGTCAGGTGAACGGCAGGGATACGGCGGCTTCCGGCCGGCTGCGAGTCACTCGCGCCGCAGGCGCCGCGCCGACGCGTCCTGCTGCGCGAGGCGGCGCAGGGCGAGCAGCAGCGGCTCGGTGAGGATGGTCCCGAGCACGGCGTATCGCACGGCCGCCGCCCGCTCGCCGGGCAGCGCGTCGAGCTCGGCCGCCGCCATGCGCGCCGCGGCGTCGAGGTAGGCGTCCATCACGCCCTCCGGCACCTCGAAGCCCGCGTCCTCCATCGCGGCGAGCGTGCGAGCGAGCCGCGCGACCTCGGGGCTCGACGGATCGATGCGCCAGCCCGCGCGCGCGACCAGCTCGAGCGCCGCCGCGGGGTCCTCCTCGGCCGCGTCCGTCAGCGCGTGCTGGCTCACCGCGAGCGCGTCGAAGAGGTCGCCGCGGGGCTCGTCGATCGCCCCGAGGATGACGCGGGCCTGCGCGATCGAGAGGCCGCCGGGGCCGAGCAGGGCGCGGACGAGGCGCAGGCGCGCCACGTGGTCCTCGCCGTACCGCGCCTGGGTCGACGACGTGAGCTCGCCGGGCGGCAGCAGCCCCTCGCGGAGGTAGTACTTCACGGTCGCGAGCGGGACGTCGCCGCGGCGGGCGAGCTCGGAGATGCGCATGGGCCCCCTTGACTTGGATAGTCGTACTATCCATTATTGGATAGCAACACTCTCCAGTATGGCGGGTGCCGGACGAAGGGAACAGGACATGAAGCCGATCGCGGGCAGGATGACGCACTCGCACGAGGGGGAGGTGGTCGTGTTCCTCGTCGGCATGCGGATCAACCGCTGGTCGCGCGTGCGCGACTGGTGGCCGGCATTCATGGCGATGCCGCGGATGCTGCAGGAGCTGTCGCAGGATCCCGACTCGGGCCTGCTCGGATCGCGCCTGTTCGGCTTCCCGCGCACGCCCACGGCCCTGCAGTACTGGTCGAGCATCGACAAGCTCTACGAGTACGCGTCGAACCGCGACGCCGCGCACCGCCCCGCGTGGACCGCGTTCAACCGGCGGGCGCGGGAGGCGGGCGACGCCGTCGGCATCTGGCACGAGACCTTCCCGGTGCGGGCGGCCGAGTCGGTCTACGTGAACATGCCGCCGACCGGGCTCGGTGCCGCGGGCGTGCAGCCGGTCGCGCGGCTGGGCGAGACGGCCAGGGCGCGGCTCGCGGCGGCCCGGGCGGCCGAGGCGGCCGATCCCGCGACGCCCTGAGATCAGGCCGGCACGCGCACCGGCACGGGGGAGAACCCGACTCGCGCGGCCGTATCCCGCCCCGCCGGTCGCGCATAGGGTGGAAGACGTGGCGAGGAGCATCTACATCACGTCGGCGGAGGGGCACGCGGGCAAGTCGACGGTGGCGCTCGGAACGCTCGACGCGCTCAGCCGCGTCGCGCCCCGCGTGGGCGTCTTCCGCACCATCGCGCGGTCCACGCGCGAGCGCGACTACGTGCTCGAGATGCTGCTCGACCACGACGGCGTCGACCTCGACTACGACGAGTGCGTGGGCGTGACGTACGAGGACGTGCGCAGCGATCCGGATCGGGCGCTCGCCACGATCGTCGCCCGGTTCCGCGCCGTCGAGGACAAGTGCGACGCGGTGGTGGTGCTCGGCAGCGACTACACCGACGTGGGCACGCCCGCCGAGCTCGCGTACAACGCCCGCATCGCCGCGAACCTCGGCACGCCCGTGCTGCTCGTGCTGAGCGGGCGCCAGTCGCATGGAACGCCCGAGAGCCTGGGCTTCACCGAGGCGCGCGCGCCGGAGCGGATCGGCGACGACGCCGCGGTCGCGCTCGGGGAGCTCGCGAACGGCAACGCCGAGCTCGCGGCGACGATCGTGAACCGGGCCGACGGCGAGCGCGCCGAGCAGATCGTCGCCGCCGTGCGGCCGCACACGCCCGACACCCCCGTGTGGGCCATCCCCGAGGACCGGCTGCTCGTGGCGCCGACGATGGGCGACGTGCTGCGCGCGGTCGACGGGGAGCTCGTGAAGGGCGACGAGGCGCTGCTCAGCCGCGAGGCGCTCGGCGTGGTGGTCGCCGCCATGTCGATGACGAACATGCTGCCGCGCCTCACGGAGGGCGCCGTCGTGATCATCCCGGCGGACCGCACCGACGCGCTGCTGGCCGCGCTCACCGCGAACAACTCGGCGAACTTCCCCTCGCTGGCGGGCATCGTGCTGAACGGCCCGTTCGAGATCCCCGACGCCATGCAGCACCTCGTCGAGGGACTCGGCTCGGCGATCCCCCTCATCCGCTGCCAGGGCGACACCTACTCCACGGCCGTGCGCATCATGCACACGCGCGGGCGCCTCGCCGCCTCGTCGGCGCAGCGCTACAACCGCGCGCTGTCGCTGTTCGAGCGCAACGTCGACACCGCCGAGCTGACGCACGTGCTGGGCGTGGCGCGCACCGACGTCGTGACGCCGCTGATGTTCGAGTACGACCTGCTCGAGCGCGCCCGCGCCGACATCAAGCACATCGTGCTGCCCGAGGGCGACGACGACCGCATCCTGCGCGCCGCGGCCGTGCTGCTCGAGCGCGGCGTGGCGAAGCTGACGATCCTCGGCGAGCCGTTCGAGGTGCGGGCACGGGCGATCGAGCTCGGCCTCGACATCTCGGCCGCCGAGGTGCTCAGCCCCTTCGATCCGGTCTTCGTCGACAAGTTCGCCACCGAGTACGCGCGGCTGCGCGCGCACAAGGGGATGACGTACGAGCGCGCCGCCGACACCGTCACGGACGTGTCCTACTTCGGCACGATGATGGTGCACCTGGGCTACGCCGACGGCATGGTCTCGGGCGCCGCGCACACGACCGCGCACACGATCCGCCCGTCGTTCGAGATCATCAAGACCAAGCCCGGCGTCTCGGTCGTCTCCAGCGTCTTCCTCATGGCGTTGGCCGATCGGGTGCTCGTCTACGGCGACTGCGCCGTGATCCCCGATCCCACGAGCGAGCAGCTTGCCGACATCGCCGTGTCGTCGGCCGCGACCGCGCGCCAGTTCGGCATCGACCCGCGCGTGGCGATGCTGTCGTACTCGACGGGGGAGTCGGGATCGGGCGCCGACGTCGACAAGGTGCGCGCCGCCACCCAGCTGGCCAGGGAGCGGGCGCCCGAGCTGCCGATCGAGGGCCCGATCCAGTACGACGCCGCGAGCGACGCGGCCGTCGCGAAGGCCAAGCTGCCCGAGTCGACCGTGGCCGGCCGCGCGACGGTGTTCATCTTCCCCGACCTCAACACGGGCAACAACACCTACAAGGCGGTGCAGCGCGCGGCGGGAGCCGTGGCGATCGGGCCCGTGCTGCAGGGGCTGAACAAGCCCGTGAACGACCTCTCGCGCGGCGCGCTCGTGGGCGACATCGTCAACACCGTCGCGCTCACGGCAGTCCAGGCGCAGGCGGCCGCGGCCGAGGGCGGGAGCTGACATGACCGTGGTGCTCGTCGTCAACAGCGGCTCCTCGTCGTTCAAGTACCAGCTGCTCGACGTGCGGCCCGGCGGCGAGGGCCGCCGGCTCGCCTCCGGCCTCGTGGAGCGGATCGGTGAGGCCACGGGACGGGCCACGCACCGCCTCTTCTTCCCCACCGAGCCGGGGGTGCCCTCCGTCGCCGCGCACGACGTGGAGTCGGAGCGCGAGCTCGAGATCCCGGATCACACCGCGGGGTTCCGCGCGATGCTCGACGCCTTCGAGGAGCACGGACCGTCGCTCGCCGCCCACCCGCCCGTCGCCGTCGGCCACCGCGTCGTGCACGGCGGGGCGCGCTTCTTCGAGGCCACGGTGGTGACCGACCTCGTCGAGATCAACATCGACGACCTCTCGGTGCTCGCCCCGCTGCACAACCCGGGCGCGCTCCAGGGCATCCGCGCCGCGCGCCGCGCCTTCCGCGACATCCCGCACGTGGCGGTCTTCGACACGGCGTTCCACCAGACGCTGCCGCCGGCCGCCTACACCTACGCGATCGACCGCGAGGTGGCCGAGCGCCACCGCATCCGCCGCTACGGGTTCCACGGCACGAGCCACCAGTACGTCGCCGC
Organism: Microbacterium sp. FG3; assembly: GCF_057809335.1. Taxonomy (NCBI): domain Bacteria; kingdom Bacillati; phylum Actinomycetota; class Actinomycetes; order Micrococcales; family Microbacteriaceae; genus Microbacterium; species Microbacterium sp. FG3. The sequence goes on from NZ_JBMDJT010000051.1 coordinate 11,360, forward strand.
CCGGGTCGCCGCGCACCTCGGCCGCGATCTGCGCGAGCTGCGGCAGATCGTGTTCCACCTGGGCAACGGCGCCTCGGTGACGGCGATCGACGGCGGCCGCTCGGTGGACACGTCGATGGGCTTCACGCCGCTCGAGGGCCTCGTGATGGGCACGCGCTCGGGCGATCTCGATCCGGCCGTGCTGCTGCAGCTGCAGCGGCGGGCCGGCATGGACGCCGGCGCGCTCGACGACCTGCTCAACAAACGCAGCGGCATCCTCGGGCTCGCGGGGGTGTCGGACATGCGCGATCTCGCGGCGCGGCGTGCGGCCGGCGACGAGGACGCGCGACTCGCCTTCGACGTGTACGTGCACCGGCTGCGCGCCTACGCGGGCGCCTATCTCGCCCAGCTCGGCGGCGCCGACGTCATTGCGTTCACGGCGGGCGTCGGCGAGAACGATCCGGAGGTGCGCGAGGCGGCGCTGGCGACGCTCGGCTTCGCGGGCGTGCGCGTCGACGCCGAGCGCAATCGCGCCGCCCGCCGCGGCGAGGTGGCCCGGATCTCCGCCGACGACTCCGCCGCGACGGTGCTCGTGGTGCCGACGGACGAGGAGCTGGAGATCGCGCGGCAGACCCTCGCCGTGTCCGTGCCCGATCCAGCCGAGCCGACTACGCTGGCGCCGTGAGCCCGATGCCCGACCTGACGGCGTACGACGCCGTGCTCTTCGACCTCGACGGAGTGATCACTCCCACCGCCGAGGTGCACATGCACGCCTGGCGGGCGATGTTCGAGGAGCTGTTCGCCCAGTGGGGCGTGGAGCCCCCGTACTCGGACGACGACTACTTCGACCACCTCGACGGCAAGAAGCGGTACGACGGCGTCGCCTCGGTGCTGCGCAGCCGCGACGTGGAGCTGCCGTGGGGCGATCCGTCCGATCCCGCCGAGGCCGACACCGTGTGCGGCGTGGGCAACCGCAAGAATGCCGTGTTCTCGCGCATCCTCGCCGAGGAGGGGATCCGTCCCTATCCCGGATCGATGGCGCTGCTCGACGAGCTGTCCGCCGCCGGCACGCCGGTGGCCATCGTCTCGAGCTCGAAGAACGCGCGCGACGTGCTCACGGCCGCGGGCGTGCTCGACCGGTTCCCCGTGATCATGGACGGCGTGATCGCCGAGCGCGAGCACCTGCCGTCCAAGCCGGCTCCCGACGTCTTCCTCGAGGGCGCCCGCATGCTGGGCGTCGACCCGGCGCGCGCCGCCGCGGTGGAGGACGCCATCTCCGGCGTGGAGTCGGCCGCGGCCGGCGGCTTCGGACTCATCGTCGGGGTCGACCGCGGCGCCGGCGCGCACGCGCTCACCTCCGCGGGCGCCCACCTCGTCGTCGCCGACCTCGCAGAACTGGCGTCGCCGTCGCGCTGAGCGGCGCCGCCCACAGACCTCCCGCACCTCGAGACCCGATTCGGAGCAGGATCGCACATGATCGACCGAGACCGCTTCCCCGTCGACCCCTGGCGTCTGGTGGAGACCCGCTTCTCCGAGGAGGACACGGGCCTGACCGAGACCGTCTTCTCGGTCGGGAACGGCTACATCGGCCTGCGCGGCAACCACCCGGAGGGCCGCCACGGATCCGAGCACGGCACCTTCATCAACGGCTTCCACGAGACCTGGCCGATCCGCCACGCCGAGCGCGCGTACGGCTTCGCCGAGGTGGGGCAGACGATCGTCAACGTGCCCGACGCCAAGGTGATGCGCGTCTACGTGGACGACGAGCCGCTGGCGCTGGACATCGCCGACGTGCGCGCGTACGAGCGCTCGCTCGACTTCCGCGACGGCGCGCACCGCCGCCACATCCGCTGGGTGACCCCCTCGGGCAAGGAGGTGGTGATCGACACGGAGCGGATCGTCTCGTTCGAGGAGCGGCACCTCGTCGCGCAGCGCGTGACGGTGACGGTGCTCAACGCCGACGCCGCCGTGACCGTCAGCTGCCAGCTCATCAACCGCCAGGACGGCGAGGACGTGTACGGCGGCACGGCCCCCGTGGCCACGAGCGGCGCGAAGGCCTTCGATCCCCGCAAGGCCGAGGAGATCGAGGACCGCGTGCTGCTGCCGCAGGAGTACTGGCAGGACGGCGAGCGCTCGGCGCTGTCGTACCGCGTCGCCAACTCCGGCATGACGCTCGGCCTCGTGGCCGACCACCTCATCGAGACCGAGAACGCGTACACGCGCCGCGGGCAGGTCGAGCCCGACATCGCCAAGACCGTGTACCGCGTCGACGCGAAGGCCGGCGTGCCGACCACGGTCACCAAGCTCGCGGCCTATCACACCTCCCGCGGCGTGCCGCCGCGGGAGCTCATCGACCGGTGCCGCCGCACGCTCGACCGCGTGGGGCACCTGGGCTACGGCGAGGTGCAGCGCGCGCAGCGGGCCTTCATGGACCGGTTCTGGGAGCGCTCGGACGTGCGCATCGCCGGGCACGACGACCTGCAGCAGGCCACGCGCTGGTGCCTGTTCCAGGTGGCGCAGGCGGCGGCCCGCGCCGACGGCTGGGGCGTGCCGGCCAAGGGTCTCACCGGCTCCGGCTACAGCGGCCACTACTTCTGGGACACGGAGATCTACGTGCTCCCGTTCCTCACGTACACGACGCCGCTGTGGGCGCGCAACGCCCTGCGGATGCGCACCATGATGCTGCCGGCGGCCCGCAAGCGCGCGGCGCAGCTGAACGAGGCCGGCGCGCTGTTCCCGTGGCGCACGATCAACGGCGAGGAGGCGTCGGCGTACTACGCCGCCGGCACCGCGCAGTACCACATCAACGCCGACGTGAGCTTCGCGCTCGGCAAGTACGTGCGCGCCACGGGCGACCTCGGCTTCATGGCGCGCGAGGGCGTCGACGTGCTCGTCGAGACGGCGCGGCTGTGGGCGACGCTCGGGTTCTGGCGCGTCTCGGACGGCGACGAAACGTTCCACATCCACGGCGTCACGGGGCCGGACGAGTACACCACCGTCGTGAACGACAACCTCTACACGAACGTGATGGCGCGCTACAACCTGCGCGCCGCCAGCCGCGTGGTGCGCGAGATGGCGGCCGTCGCGCCCGAGGCGTACCGAGCGCTCGTGGACCGCGTGAACCTCGACCCCGGCGAGCCGGAGGCCTGGGAGCGCGCGGCCGACGCCATGGTCATCCCGTTCAACGAGGCCTTCGGCATCCACCCGCAGGACTCCCTGTTCCTGCAGCGCGAGGTCTGGGACCTCGAGCACACCCCCGCGTCGCAGCGCCCGCTGCTGCTGCACTTCCACCCGCTCGTCATCTACCGCTTCCAGGTGCTCAAGCAGGCCGACGTCGTGCTGGCCCTGTTCCTGCAGGGCAACCACTTCTCGCCCGAGCAGAAGCTGGCCGACTTCGACTACTACGACCCGCTGACGACCGGCGACTCCACGCTGTCGGCCGTCGTGCAGTCGATCCTGGCCGCCGAGGTCGGCTACCGCGACCTGGCGTACGAGTACTTCCAGCACGCGCTGTTCGTCGACCTCGCCGACCTGCACCACAACGCCTCGGACGGCGTGCACGTGGCCTCGGCCGGCGGCGTGTGGACGGCGCTCGTGAGCGGGTTCGGCGGCATGCGCGACCACTACGGCGAGCTGAGCTTCGACCCGCGCCTGCCCGCCGACTGGCCGGAGCTGTCGTTCCCGATCACGTGGCAGGGATCGCGCCTGCGGGTGTCGGTGCGCCAGGACGGCCTGCGCGCCGAGGTGGAGGAGGGCGACGCCGTCACGTTCAGCGTGCGCGGCGAGCGGTACACGGTCGCGCCGGGCGAGAGCGTGGACGTGCCCCTCGAGGACCAGGGTCCGGTGCGCCCCGGCCGCCCCACGCTCAAGAAGTTCTCGGAGATGCGCCGCGAGGACGGCACGACGCTCGACCCCGTGCTGCCGGCCGGTCACGACGAGACGGTGCCCGTGGTGACCAGCGCGATCCCGATCATCCACGATCCCTCCAACGGCCAGCCCGCCTGACGCCCGGGTACGGACCGGGTCGGTTCGGTTCGGGACGGATCGGGAGGAGATCTCGATTCGGGAGGTCGTTTCGGACCGGATCGGTCCTCGTGAACGGGGATCTCCTCGCGAACAGTCGGGCGGGGGAGCGGTCGGGGCCGTCGGCCGGACCGATGTCGGCGGTACGCCGTAGGCTGGACGGGTGACGACCGCCCTGTACCGCCGCTACCGGCCCGAGACCTTCGCGGAGATGATCGGGCAGTCGCAGGTCACCGAGCCGCTCATGACGGCGCTGCGCGGCGACCGGATCGGCCATGCCTACCTGTTCTCCGGGCCGCGCGGCTGCGGCAAGACCACCTCGGCGCGCATCCTCGCGCGCTGCCTGAACTGCGCCGAGGGCCCGACCGACACCCCGTGCGGCACGTGCGACAGCTGCGTCGAGCTCTCGCGGGCCGGCGGCGGCTCGCTCGACGTCATCGAGATCGACGCGGCCAGCCACAACGGCGTCGACGACGCGCGCGATCTGCGCGAGCGCGCCATCTTCGCGCCGTCGCGCGACCGCTTCAAGATCTTCATCCTCGACGAGGCGCACATGGTCACCCCGCAGGGCTTCAACGCCCTGCTCAAGCTCGTCGAGGAGCCGCCGGCCCACGTGAAGTTCATCTTCGCGACGACCGAGCCCGACAAGGTGATCGGCACGATCCGCTCGCGCACGCACCACTACCCGTTCCGGCTCGTGCCGCCCGGGCCCATGCTCGAGTACGTCGAGAAGCTGTGCGCGCAGGAGGGCGTGCCGGTCGAGCCGGGCGTGCTCCCGCTCGTCGTCCGCGCTGGGGGCGGCTCGCCGCGCGACACGCTGTCGATCCTCGATCAGCTGATCGCGGGTTCCGAGGCGGGCGGCGTCGGGTACGAGCGCGCCGTGGCGCTGCTCGGCTACACGCATGGCGAGCTGCTCGACGGCGTGATCGACGCCTTCTCCGCCGGCGATGCCGCCGCGGCGTTCGCGGCCGTGGATCGCGTGGTGCAGACGGGTCAGGACCCGCGCCGCTTCGTCGACGACCTGCTCGAGCGCCTGCGCGACCTCATCGTCATCGCCGCGACCGGCCCCGCCGCCTCGGCCGTGCTGCGCGGCGTGCCGGCCGACGAGCTCGAGCGCATGGCGAAGCAGGCCGAGGTCTTCGGCGCCGACCGGCTCTCGCGCACGGCCGACATCGTGAGCGCGGCCCTCGACGACATGTCGGGCGCCACCTCGCCGCGCCTGCACCTCGAGCTGCTCGTGGCGCGCGTCCTGACCGCCGCGCGGGGGGGAGCGGCCTCGCGCGCCGCCGACACCGCCGCGGAGGCGCCGGGGCAGGCCCCGGCCCCGCACCTGTCTCTTATACACATTCTGACGCTGCCGACGAGCCTAACG
>NZ_JBMDJT010000052.1:0-16208 GCF_057809335.1 Microbacterium sp. FG3
CTTGCGTGAGGCACGCGTCAACCGCTCCCGGACCTATTGACATGAGGCAAGACGGGGCTCCTTCTCGTGGCGCATCGGGGCAGCGCAGGGGTGTTGCAGGTCGCGGGCGTGCGAGAGCGAGCCGGGGGCTTGACCCTTGATCTTGGACACGCTGATTCCAGCACGATGCTGGGGGGAGCGAGAATCCAAGGATGGCCAGGAAGAACTACACGGACGAGTTCCGTCGCCGAGCGGTGGACTTGTACGAGTCCACGCCCGGGGCGACGCTCAAGGGGATCGCGGCGGATCTCGGCGTGTCCCGCGGCGCGTTGAAGGAGTGGGTCGACAAGCTCGGCTCCGGGACCACGACGACCGGAAGCCCGGTCGCTCCGGCGGCGGTGCGGGCGGAGTCGCAGGCGGCGAGGATCGCGCGGCTGGAGGCTGAGAACCAGGCGCTCCGGGTTGAGCAGGCCAAGCTTGCGGAGGAGCGGGACATCCTCCGTCAGGCGGCGAAGTATTTCGCCGGGGAGACGAGCTGGTGAACCGCTTCCAGTTCGTCGAGGATCACAAGGACGCCTACGGCGTGAAGCGGTTGTGTGAGGTCATCGAGATCGCGAGGTCGTCGTTCTACGCGTGGCTGTCCGCCGCCCCCGGACGTGCCGCGAGGCAGTCGGCAGATGCGGCCCTCGCTGGCCGGATCCGGGCGCTGCAGGACCCGCAGCAGGGCGGGGACCGCGCCTTGGGTGCACCGCGGATCACCGCCGACCTCAACGAGGGCGTTGCCGAGAGTGAGCGGGTCAACCACAAGCGCGTGGCCCGCGTGATGCGTCAGCACGGCCTGGCCGGGATCCGGCTGCGCAAGCGGGTGAAGACCACGATTCCGGACCAGTCGGGGCGGCGCTTCCCGGACCTGATCGGCCGCGACTTCTCCACCGGGGAGCCGGGCCGCCGTTACGTCGGCGACATCACCTACCTGCCCATCGAGGACGGCACGAACCTGTACCTCGCGTCCTGCATCGACCTCGGGTCACGGAAGCTCGCCGGCTGGGCGATGGCCAGCCACATGCGCACCGAGCTCGTCGAAGACGCGCTGAAGGCTGCATGGCGCGAGCGCGGCTCCCTCGCCGGGGCCGTGTTCCACAGCGACCACGGCTCGGTCTACACCTCGAAGTCCTACACCGGCCTCTGCGAGCGGTTCGGGGTGATCCAGTCGATGGGAGCGATCGGCTCGTCGGCCGACAACGCCCTCGCCGAGAGCTTCAACGCGGCCCTCAAGCGCGAACTGCTCGAAGGCCGACCCGCGTTCCCGAACGCGCCCACGGCCTACCGGGCCGTGTTCCGGTGGGCGAACCGCTACAACACCCGCAGGCGCCACTCCGCGATCGGCAACATCACCCCGAACGCCTACGAGACCGCCACCTTCGCTATCCTCACGGAAGCGGCATAACCGAAATGACACCGTGTCCACGATCCGGGGTCAAGGCCCCTAGGGGCTTCGCGCAATCGATCCCACACTCACGGCGACCGCGCAGTCATTCCGCATTCCGCGTCGCCTTCAGCTTCGCTCCATCGTGCTGCCTGCGATACTGCCGTATCTCGCGACGGGGTTTCGGATCGCTGCCACGGTTGCGCTAATCGTGGCCGTGACCGCAGAACTGGTGATCGGCTCACCAGGTATCGGGGGAGACATCCTGCTCGCCCAATCCAGTGGCGCTGTCGTCACGCTGTACGCGTTGGTCTTCGCCGCGGGGCTTATCGGCGTCATCCTCAACGTCCTGCTCCAGATCGTCGAACGCCGCCTTCTCCGGTGGCACCCCACCTATCGAGAGGCTGCACCATGACCGCCATGGATGTTGCGACGACCGAGGCGCTGGCAGACAAGTCAAGAGCCATCCGTCGTCGGCGCTATCGACTGCTGTCCGTCGAGGTCGCATTCCCGGTACTCGTGGTCGTCGCAGTGGGTGTCTGGACGGCCTCCGCCGGTCTATATTTCATCCCGCCGCTCACAGGTGTTCTAGTCGCTTTCCAGGAGAACTGGCTCTTCGCGCGGATGGCGAGCGACGTCTTGCCGAGTCTTTCCAGGATGATGATCGGGTTCATCGGCGCTGTGGTCATCGGCGTGGTCGTGGGGTTCGTTCTCGGTCAGGCGCACCGCCTCCAGGCGATGTTCGCACCCGTGCTCGAGTTCCTGCGCGCGATCCCTGCGGTCGCGTTGATTCCCCTCGTCATCATCGTGCTGGGCCTCGACGACACCGCGAAGGTGATTCTGATCACCTTCATCTGCCTCTGGCCCGTGCTCCTCAATACCGAAGCTGCAATCAGAGGAATGGACCCCGGACTGCGCGAGACCGCCCGGGTGTACGGCATCCACTGGTTCCGCTACGAGTTGCAGGTCGCACTTCCCGCGGCAGCTCCGCAGATCTTTGCCGGAATGCGCACGAGTCTTTCGCTCGCGCTCATCATGGTCGTCGTGAGCGAGATGATGGCGGGAGGCAACGGGATCGGCGTCTTCGTTCTTCAGTCGCAGAGGTCGTTCGCGATCACGGACATGTGGTCGGGCATCGTGCTCATCGGGATCTTCGGGTACGTGTTCAACCTGCTGCTCATCGTCGTCGAGAACCGGGTGCTCGCGTGGCACCACGGCGCGAACACCGCCGTGGAGTGACACCGCGGTCGAGAGGACGCCCTCACACCTCGATGCCGCCGCACCACACACGCAGAACGCGACGCGCGGCAGCGATGTCGGTGAGCGGATCGCCGTCCACCAGCACGAGGTCGGCTCGCAATCCGGGGGTGATCGCCCCCCGATCGTCGAGTGAGAACGCGTGCGCGGCCGTCGAGGTGGCAGCGCGCAGCGCTTCGGCTGTTGACAGGCCGGCGTCCACGAGCAGAGCGAGTTCGTCGTGCATGCTCTCGCCGTATGGCGGCATTGCCCGTTCGAGGAGCCCGATGTAGGCGTCTTCGTCGTGCATGCTCTCGCCGAAGGACCCGATGTGGGCGTCGGTGCCGGCCAGGACCGGAACGCCCGCGGCATGCATCGCGCGCGTGCTCTCGTGGGCGTGTGCATAGCTCACACCGGGAACGCCCGCTGCGGTGAGATTCGCGGCGATGCCTTTCATCATCGTCAAGGTCGGGATGAACACCGTGCCCTGGGCGAGCATCGTCTCAGCCGTCGCATCGTCGAGCGCGCGGTCGAGTGGAGCATGGGTGATCATGTCGGCCCCCGCAGCGAGGCTCATACGCACAGCTTCGTACAGGGCTGCGTGCGCGATGACCTTGAGCCCCCGCGCGTGCGCAGCAGCCACGAGTGCATCGAGCACGTCCTGGGTGGGACCGGGCAGATCGGCGATGATCTTGATGTAATCCACCCCGTCTGCCACCTGCACCTCTACGAACCGCTCCGCCTTGTCGGGGGAATCGACCAGCGCGACGTCCGGATAGGTCGGAATGCGGCTGTGCGTGCTGCCCTGAGATGTCGCCGCCATGCCGGCGGTGCGGAAGTCAGCGACTCCCCTCAGTCCCCGCAACGACTGGAACTGTGATGCGGGCCATGTCGCCATGTCCAGGCCGGTGGTGACACCGTACGTGGCGAGCGTCTCGAGGGACTCGCGCCCCTTCAGGTGCATGTGACAGTCGATCAGGCCAGGAAGGAGCACCGTACCTTCCGCATTGACGACAGCGGCACCGACGACGACCGCATCCGCTGATACGTCACCGATGCGCCCGTCGGGCTGGACGACGACCGTCGTGGGGGCGCTCAGACTGTGTCCGTCGAAGACCCTGGTGTTCGTGATCGCGGTCGCAGAGACTGCGCCGAGCGTGGAATCCGTCATGAACTGCTCCGTTCGAGGAGATGTAGATACGAGACATTATTGTTCACTATCGCGGCCAACGTACCACGACTCGGCTCCCCGTAGGCAAGAATCGTTGGATGACGACGCGGCGACGAGGTGCCCTGCTGACGCGCGCGATCTATCGGGCGACGCTGGAGGAGCTCGCCGAGTCGAATCTCGACAAACTGGCGTTCGACAGGATCGCGGCGCGTGCCAGCGCCGGCAAGGCATCGCTGTACCGGGCGCTGGTCGACCACCGGTGAACTCGTGCTCGCGGCGCTCACCGATCCGGAGGCGGGTTTCGAGCCACCGACGGCTCCCACGACGGGGACGGTCGCGGGCGATCTGCGAGCGGTGCTCACGGCGTTCGCCGCAGCACTCGATGAACCGCGTGGGCGCGCGCTCGAGCCCATCATGACGCGAAGGCGCGACCACCCGGAGCTATTCTGGACCGTTCAGCAGCGCGTGATCGAGCCGCTGATGGATGTTATCCTCGGGGTACTGCGCGCAGGAGTGGAGCGGGGCGAGGTCGACCGCGACGCGCTCACGCCCCGGGTCGCGGCCGTCGGTCTGCAGCTGCTCGTGCTGGAACACATGGCCGGACGCACAGATCCCGGCAACATCGCCGCGATGGTCGACGAAATCCTCCTACCGCTGACCCGACCCCGCACATATCGATGACGGGTCGTTCGGCGAGCGCAGGCGGATCAGACGTCGAGGAGCAGCCGGCGTCCGGCGCAGCGCGAGACGCACACCATCATCGTCGCGTTCGACTCCCGCTCCTCGGCCGTGAGGAACGAGTCGCGATGCTCCGGCGTGCCTTCCAGCACGTCGGTCTCGCATGTGCCGCAGACCCCAGACCGACAGGATGAGAGCACGGGGATCCCATTGTCTTCCAGGATCTCGAGGATCGACTTGTGCGGGGGCACGGTCAATGTTAGGCCGCTCTGGGCGAGTTCTACCTCGAACACCTCGTTGTGCGCTGAACGATCCGAGTCGCGCGGGGTGAACCGCTCCAGCTGGAGGGATCCCGGCCACCAGACGCTGCACTTGTTCTCGACGGCATCCAGAAGCGGTCCTGGACCGCAGCAGTACACCAGCGCCCCTTCGACGGGCGCTCCGAGCAACGAATCCAGATCGATCCTGCCCAGCTCGTCTTCGGGCACGTACGTCACGTGATCGCCGTACCGCGCGAGGTCAGCGCGAAGCGCCATCGTCGACAGCGAACGGCCCCCGTACACGAGGTTCCACTTCGCGCCGGCTGCCGCGACCTGATCGATCATGGGCTTGAGCGGCGTGATGCCGATTCCTCCCGCGATGAAGAGGTACTGTTCAGCATCCTTCAGCGCGAAATGGTTGCGAGGACCGCGCACCTGGATCTGCGCTCCCAGCTCCAGGGAGTCATGGATGTACTGGGATCCGCCGCGCCCCCTCGGCGGCGGCTCGCGCAACACGGCGACTTGACTCGCGTAAAAGGTCCGGGAGCGGCAGCGTGTGCCTCACGTAAGAAGGTCCGCGTAGCGATTCGTGTTCCCTGGCGATGTGAGCAGGGAGTTGTCGATGGCTTCGCGCCGTGAGATTACGGGCTCTTCGGACATCCGGTGGGGGGGTCATGGGGTGAGTCCGCCGGCGGTGAGGAGCATGCGGAGGCGGTAGTTCTCGCGGTTGCGATAGCCGCGGGCGAGGCGGCGGTGGAGCTCGATGATCCCGTTGATCGCCTCGGTGCCGCCGTTGTTCGCGCGGCTCGTGGTGAAGTACGCCAGGAACGCTGAACGCCAGCGGCGGAGGGTGCGGCCGAGGCGGGCGATCTCGGGGATCGGGCAGGTGTGGAACGTGTCGACCACCCTCTCGGCGATCCGCCGCCCCTCGGTCAGGTCCTTCGCGTGGTAGGCAGAGCGCAGCTGCTGTGCGCACTGCCACGCGACGAACACCTCGTCGTGCGCAGGATCGGCCTCGATTGCCGCGGTCAGCCGGATCCGCTGCTTGTCGGTGAGGTTCTCGGCCCCGGCACGGAGGATGGTCTGAATCCCGTAGAGCGGGTCGCCCTTCCGACCGCGATGCCCGAGGGTGTCTTGCTGGACGCGGCGGCGGACCTCGTCGACGGCGGCGGTGCCGAGCTTGACGACATGGAACGCGTCCAGCACAGCGACCGCGTCTTCGAGCGTGTCATCGATCGCAGTCTTGTAGCCCGCGAACGGGTCCAGCGCCGCCACCTTCACGTTCTTTCGGAACGCTTCGCCCCGCTCGCTGAGCCAGGACGCGTATGCCTTCCCCGATCTGCCCGGCACGAGGTCGAGCAGCCTGGCCCGCGTCTTCCCGGTGCTGTCGCGGCTGAGGTCGACCATGCCGGTCAGTTCCTTCGGGCCCCGCTTGCGGTGGTCGACGTGATGCCAGATGTGCTCGTCGACGCCGAGCGTGGTCACGTTCTCGAACCGGGACTCGTCGGCTGCCAACCGCACCAGTTCAGGCTCAACAGCCCGCCACACCGTCTTCCACGATGTCCCGAGCTGACGACGTAGTCCTTCGATCGTGGCGTGCTCGCGGCGCAGCTGCCCGATCGCCCAGTCGACGGCTCGCCTTGTGAGCGACCCGCGCCGAGCGACCAGCGAGGGAAGCTGCTCCACGAACGTCTTCTTGGCACAGCCCACGTCGCCGCATCGCCAGACCCGTTGCCGCCAGACGATCCGCACCCGCGTCACGCCCGGCACGTCATGCAACACTCGACGGCGGCGCCCTCGACCGATCGCCACGACCCCGCACAACGGGCACCCGGTCGGCGCCGCCGGTGTCGAAACGGTGACGATCAGCAGCCCGTCGCGGCGGTCAACGTGCTCGACATGGACGCCGTCGAGACCGACCAGCAGATCGCAGCGGTAACACGGATCAGCGGCAGAGCGCGCGTCAGCGCACCCCGAAGTAGGGTGAAGCACGTCGAGGTCCTCGTGATGGATCAGCAGTTGGCGCTACTGATCCTCGGGGACCTCGACCCCTACCCGCCGACCATCACCCGGCGAGCCTCACCCCCACCGCATGTCCGAAGAGCCCCCAATTCCCTTGGTCACCCCGGTGTGAACCATGCACCCCGGGCGGGCCATCCCCGTATCGGTGCACACCGTGCGTAGCGAGCTTTCCCGGAATCTCCTTGTGTCCTGGCGTTAACACGGGTGTCGTAGCATCGCATTAGCACCGCGACCACTCCTGAGAGTTGCACCCGGGATGAGGTGAATGCATCGTGACGGCACCGGGGTATGAGTTCAGCGTCTGGGAGCGCTACGCCACCGAGTTCACACTGGCTTTCGGTGACAATCCGTCGCGCATCCGGGCGGTGCGGGTGGCCTACTTCGAGCACGAGTTCGATGTGGACTTGATTGCGCAGCTCAGCGGTTTTCCTGTTTGGAGAATCCGACAGGCGTTGTCCCAGGGACTTCCACAGGCGAGCTGAAGAATCGTCGACCAGAGTCCCAGAACTGCTCGCCCATCTACCATCCCCTTGCGGGCACTGCGCGGTGAGGGGACGTCAGCGTGCGACGGTTCGGCCCGGGCGCGATGTCTCCCCTTTCACGTCTGAGTGGCCATCGGTCTGATCGGGCCATGAGCAGGATCAGTTTCGCGCGTCGCCCCCGCCCTCTGGTTCCGCGCTGCGGGCGTCATCGTCGTGGCAGGCTTCTTCGCGTCGTTGGTTACCGGTGTCTGCTGCCCCGGCGCCCCCGCCAGCGGAACATCGACGTGCGGAACGTTCGAGCGCTTGACCGCCGGGATCGACAGATCACGTGGCTCTGGCTCGCACGGACGGTCATCGTAGGCGCCATCGCGGCGCTCGAGGTGGGCGTCTTCGGTCGAGTCACCCTTGGCCGACTTCCTTGCGGGCATGGCACTGTTCGGGAGCTCGAGCGGACGCAGGGAGGTCATGAAATTGCCTTTCGCGGATAGCGGAGGCGATGAACGCTGCGTTCACCTATGGTTGGGGTCGTGGTCGCATTGCGCCCATACGATGTGCGGCGAACCCGAAAGGTGATCACCGGCTACATGAACTCGCCCCTCAACGAGCCGCCGCTCGGCGGAACCATCGACCACATCCTCTCGATCCTGCCGTCGCTCGTACCGAGCGCGCAGCGCGTCGCCCGCATCTGCGCCGAGCGACCCCACGACGTGGTCGACATGTCGGGCGCCGACCTCGCCGAAGCCGCCAACACGTCGCCGGCCACCGTCAGCCGCACCGCCCAGGCGCTGGGGCTGCGCAGCTTTCAGCACCTGCGCATGCTGCTCGTGCGTGACCTCGCCGCCGACGCCACCGCCGCGCCCGACGCACCCGCCGGCACCGAGGGCTTTCTGCGGTGGCTGGCCGAGGGGCGGGTGGGATGCTGCAGACCGCGCTCGCCTCGATCGACCCGGTCGCGTTCGACGCCGCTGCCGACGCCATCGCCCGCGCGCCGCGCCTGCTGATCTCGGGCACCGGCGCCTCGCACGCCGCCGCCCAGGCGTCGGCCGTCGCGTTCGCCGTCAACGGCCGGCCCTGCGAAGCGCCCGCTGACGGCGTGGTCGCCCACCTCACCGCCCGCGTGCTCGCCCCCGGTGATGTGTGCCTCATCGTCAGCTCGAGTGGCGCCAACTCGGTGACCCTCGCGGTTGCGGACGCCGCCGTCGACGCCGGCGCCACCGTGATCGGGGTCACGAGCTTCGCCCGTACCCCGCTCACCACCCGCGCCGACCACCTGCTCGTCGCCGGTGCGCGCTTCCAGGCGTGGGATCAAGGCATTCTCGGCAGCGGGCTCGTACAGCTGCTCGTGCTCAACGCCCTGCAGATCGCCGTCGCCGACCGCATGAGCGACGCCGCCGACCGCGCGCGCCTCGCGGTGCGCGAAGAGGTGCTCGACATCGTCGCCGACGACGGCTCCGACGCCGAGGCATCCGACGTGCCAGACGTTATCGACCACGGCGATGGGCGTTGACACTCCGTTTGCAGGAAATTCACTTTCCTCGATTGCAATAGCTCTGCAAGCGGATTTCGCGGGAAGGCCCCGGTTCGTCAGGTCGCTTGCAGAAGGCGACTCATGGGAACGATCCAGCTCTCTGGTGTCGGTCGCTCCTTCAAGAGCACCGCCGCCGTCAGTGATATCGACCTGATCATCGAAGACGGCGGGTTCGTCGTCTTGCTCGGCCCCTCGGGCTGCGGCAAGACCACCCTGCTGCGCATGATCGCCGGCCTGCTCGAGCCCACGGCCGGCCGCATCCACCTCGACGGCGACGACATCACCGACCTCCCGTCGAAGAAGCGCGACCTCGCGATGGTCTTCCAGAGCTACGCGCTCTACCCGCACCTGAGCGTGCGCAAGAACCTCGCGTTCCCGCTCAAGACGCAGCGCCTCGGCGCCGCCGAGATCGCGACCCGCGTGCAGGAGGTCGCCGACAGCCTCGAGATCGGCCACCTGCTCGACCGCAAGCCCAAAGAGCTCTCGGGCGGGCAGCGCCAGCGCGTCGCCGTCGGCCGCGCCCTCGTGCGCAACCCCAAGGCGTTCCTGATGGACGAGCCGCTGTCGAACCTCGACGCGAAGCTGCGCACCCAGACCCGCCACGAGCTCACCGCCCTGCACCGGCGCCTCGGCGCCACGTTCGTCTACGTCACCCACGACCAGGTCGAAGCCATGACCATGGCGACGAAAATCGTGGTGCTCAACGCCGGCCGCATCGAGCAGTACGGCACCCCCGAGCAGGTGTACGACCGGCCCGAGTCGGTGTTCGTCGCCGGCTTCCTCGGCAGCCCGGCCATGAACCTCGTCGACGCCCGCATCGTCACGATCGACGGCAGCATCGCCGTCACCGCCGACGGCATCGCCGGCGGCCTGTGGCCGGGAGACGTGCCCGACCTCGATGTCGTGCTCGGCGTGCGGCCCGAGAAGCTCACGATCGCGTCTGCGCACGCGGCATCCGACACCCGGGGCGTGCGCATCGCCGGCCGCATCGACCTG
The DNA here is from genome assembly GCF_057809335.1 of Microbacterium sp. FG3. Lineage (NCBI taxonomy): Bacteria > Bacillati > Actinomycetota > Actinomycetes > Micrococcales > Microbacteriaceae > Microbacterium > Microbacterium sp. FG3. The sequence goes on from NZ_JBMDJT010000052.1 coordinate 9,779, forward strand.
GTCGAGAACCTCGGCGGTGAGCAGATCGTCACGTGCCTCGTCGCCGGGCGCGAGGTCTACGTGCGCACCTCGCGCGAGGTCATCGCCACCCCCGGCGACGACATCGTGCTCACCGCCGCGCCCGAGAACGTGCACCTGTTCGACCGGGCCTCGGGCCGCCGGCTCGAGTGGGTCGCCGATGCACCCGTGGCCGACCCGGCCGCGCACGAGCTCGTCACCGCCTGAGCCGCCTTCCCTCCCTTCGTTCTGCCCCTCACCCCTACCCAGGAGAAATCATGAACACCCGTGCCCGTCGCGCCGTCTTCGCCACCGCGGCGATCGTCGGCGCCGCCGCCCTCGCCGGATGCGCCGGCTCTGCCGCAGGCAGCGCGCCCGCGGCATCCGGCTCGCTCACCGAGCTGACCGACGACCAGCAGGTCGAGATCGTCTTCGAGTCGTACAACCTCGCGAACGTCGGCACCTTTTCGGATGCCATCAACCAGCTGCTGGACGAGTTCATGGACGAGAACCCGAACATTACCGTCGTCGGCCAGCCCAGCCCGTCGACCAGCACCGCCGCGAGCGTGCAGCAGCAGCTGCTCGCCGGGCAAGCGCCCGACATCGCGCAGCTGACCTTCAACGAGCTCGACTTCGCCGCCACCACCCTCGGCGCGCAGAACCTCAGCACCCTCGTGGGCGACGAGGGCCTCGCCGATCAGTTCGGGGGCGACTACCCCTACCACGAGCGCGCCGCCGTGCTCGCCGACTGGGACGACGCCACCTACGGCCTGCCCTACGTCTTCTCGACTCCCATCCTGTGGATCAACGAAGACCAGTTCACCGCCGCAGGCCTCGACCCCGAGACCGTCGATCTGTCGACGTGGGATGCTGTCGCCGACGCCGCCGCGCAGATCACCGAGTCCACCGGTGCCCCCTCGATGAGCGTGTCGTGCGTGGTCACCGGCGGCAGCTGGTGCATGCAGGGCCTCTTCCTCTCGAACGGCGCCCAGGTGCTGAGCGATGACCGCACGACGATCGAGTTCGGCTCGGACGCCGCGATCGATACGGTCGCGACCTTCACCGAGATGTACGAGGACGGCGTGCTCACCAACGAGGACTTCACCAGCCAGTACGAGGCGTTCGCGCAGGGGAAGACCGCGATCCACGTCAACAGCTCGGCCGTGCAGGGCGCGTTCATGATGGGCGCCGAGGCCGGTGGCTGGACCCTCGACGCTCACACCCTGCCCGCGTTCGGAGACCAGGCGGTCGTGCCCACCAACTCGGGCTCGTTCCTCGCGATGTTCGCCACCGACCCCGCCAAGCAGGCCGCCGCGTGGGAGCTCATGCAGTTCATGACCAGCCCCCGCGCCTACGAGATCATCTCGACCCAGATCGGGTACCTACCGCTGCGCAGCAGCATGGCCGACGAGGGCGGACCGCTCTATGACTGGGTCGAAGCCAACCCGCTCGTGAAGCCCAACCTCGAGCAGCTCGACGCGCTCGAGCCGTGGGTGTCGTACCCCGGCGACAGCTACGCCCAGGTCGACCAGGTGCTCGCCACCGCCATCGAAGACGCGGTCTTCTACGGCGCCGACCCGGCCGCCACTATGACCGAGGCCGCCGAGCGCGCGCAGGGGCTGATCGAATGACCATCGACCTCGACCTGACGCCTTCGGCGACGGATGCCGCGGCCGCTTCGTCGCCGGATGCCGCGACCGCGGCGCCTCGTGAGCGTCGCCACGCCGTGGCCGGCCTCTACAACCTGCGCGACACCGGCGGCTACCGTGCAGCCGGCGGCACCAGCCGGTGGGGCAAGCTGCTGCGGTCAGATGCTCTGCACCGCATCGACGCGACCGGTCGCGACCGGCTGGCCGAGATCGGCGTCGCCCACATCATCGACCTGCGCGGCGGCGACGAGCGCGCCACAGCGCCGAGCGCGGTCGACGGGCTCGAGGTCACCGTGCACCACCTGCCCGTGTTCGACGACGCCGACCCGGCCGCGCAGGCCACCACGCACGTCGGACTCGTGCCCGTCTACGACCACATCGTCGACGAGCGCGGGGCGCAGCTGGTCGACGCGATCCGGGTGATCATCGCGGCTGACGACGACGACGCGGTGCTCGTGCACTGCACCGCCGGCAAAGACCGCACCGGTCTCGTCGTGGCCTTCGCGCTCGCCGCCGCCGGGGTCGACCGCGACGACGTCGTGGCCGACTACGCCGCCACCGCCGAGAACCTGCGCGGCGAGTGGTCAGACGCGATGACCGCCGTCTTCGAACAGCGCGGCATCGAACTGACCGCGGGAATGGTCGAACTCATCACCGAGAGCCCCGCCGAGGTGCTCGAGGCGCTGCTCGAGCGCATCGACCGCGAGCACGGGTCGATCAGCGCCTACCTCCTCGCCCACGGACTCACCCCCACCGAGCTCGAGCGTCTCACCGCCGTGATCATCGACCCCGCCGCCACCGCGGTCTGATCGGAAGGAACACACACCATGTCGCACATCGCGAGCCAGCATCCCGCTCCCGAGCACTTCATCCTGCATGTCTCTGACACCCACTTCGTGGGCGACGGCGACCTGCTGCACGAGCGCATCGACAGTGACAAGAACCTCGCAGAGCTGTTCGACGGCTTCACCAAGGCCAACGCCCGCCCCGAAGCGATCGTGTTCACCGGCGACCTCGCCGACACCGGCCGCCCCGACGCCTACGAGCGCCTGCGGGCCATCGTCGAGCCCGCCGCCGAGAAGCTCGGTGCCCAGGTGATCTGGGTGATGGGCAATCACGACGAGCGCGTCGCGTTCCGCCGCGGCCTGCTCGACGAGGAGGCCGACCAGTCCGAGCCCGTCGACCGCGTCTACGACGTCAACGGTCTGCGCATCATCGCGCTCGACTCGACGGTGCCCGGGCAGCACCACGGCGAGATCAGCGACGAGCAGTTGGCGTGGCTGCGCCGCGAGCTCGAAGTCCCCGCGCCCGACGGCACCCTCATCGCGCTGCACCACCCGCCCGTGCCGAGCCCGGTCGGGCTCATCGCCCTGATCGAGCTGCGCGACCAGGAGCGCCTCGCCGAGGTCATCCGGGGCACCGACGTGCGCGGCATCCTGGGCGGTCACCTGCACTACTCGACCACCAGCACGTTCGCGGGCGTGCCCGTGTCGGTCGCGTCGGCGACCTGCTACACGCAGGACCTCGCCGTCGCCTACCCCGGTGCCCGCGGCCAGGACGGCGGCCAGTCCTACAACCTCGTGCACGTCTACGGCGACCGGGTGCTGCACTCCGTCGTGCCGATCGGGCAGTTCCCGACCGTCTACGAGATGACTCCCGAGATGCTCGAGGCGTTCATGAACATGACCCCCGACGAGCAGCTCGCCGCCGTCAACGCGCTCGCCGCCGTCAACGCGTCGGCGGGAGAGTAGTCAGCCCATGTTCGTCACCGTCTCCGCTCCCTCGGCCGCCGCTGCGCCGGCCGAGGGAGCGGGCGCGGCTCCGGCCGAGGCATCCGCGCCCGTCGTGCGCCGCTCGCGCTTTCGGCCCCAGAGCCTGCTGCCCTACCTGTATGTGCTGCCGGGCACCGCGTTCCTCATCCTCTGGACCTACAGTCCCCTCGCCCAGACGTTCGGCCTGTCGTTCTACGACTGGAACCTGCTGCCCACAAGCCCCAAGACGTTCGTCGGCGGGTCGAACTACGCCGAGGTGCTGGCGCTGCCCGAGCTGCACACCGCGCTGCTGAACACCGTCGTCTACATCGCCGCGTTCTTCGTCTTCTCGCTCGTGCTGCCGATCGCGATCGCCGTCATGTCACGGCAGGTGCGGGGGCGAATGCGCACCTTCTATCAGGCGCTGATCTTCGTGCCGTTCCTCATCACCCCCGTCGCCACCAGCGCCGTGTGGCGGTGGCTGTTCGCCGAGCAGGGGGCATTCGCCACCGTGCTCGCGCACTTCGGCGTCGACATGCCGAACGTCCTCCGCGACCCCGACCTCGCCATCTGGGCCGTCATCGTCATCGTCGGGTGGCAGATGCTGGGCTTCGGCGTGCTCGTGATCGCCGCCGGCTTCGCCGGCATCAGCCCCGAATACGGTCAAGCCGCCGCACTCGACGGTGCCGGCGCCGGCCGCATCTTCGGACGCATCACCTTGCCGCTGCTCTCACCGACCCTGGTCTTCCTGTCGCTCATGACGATCCTCCTCGCCGCGCAGTGGACCTACCCGATCATCGACCTGCTCACCCAGGGCGGGCCCACCAACTCAACCACGAACATCTACTACCTGCTGTACCAGTTCGGGTTCCAGAACTTCGACGTGGGCATCTCGTCGGCGGCCGGGGTGATCTTCTTCGTCGGGTTCGGCGTGATCGCACTCATCTTCCTCGAGCTGCAGGAGCGGCTCAGCTTCTACGACAACTAGGACCACCCATGTCATTCGTCACCGTCACCGGGCCGGCGCTCGCCGCCGACACCGTGCTGCACAAGGGCGCTCGCGTGCGGGCGGCTTCCGCTTCGGCGGAAGATGTCGCCGTGGCATCCCGCACCCGCCTCGGCACCATCGCCGGCCACGTCGTGCTGATCATGCTCGCGCTGTTCAGTGTCTTCCCCGTGTACTGGATGTTCGCCACCGCCTTCCGCGCCCCCGAGAACGCGCTCGACCAGACGCTGCTGCCCTGGCCGCTCAGCCTCGAGAACTTCGCCTACGTGTGGAACACCATCCCCATCGGCAACATGCTGTGGAACACCTTCGCGATGTCGATCATGCTCGCCGTGGCGCAGCTGCTCATCGCCGTGCTCGCCGCCTACGGGTTCGCCATGTGGGACTTCCGCGGGCGCAAGCTGCTCATGTTCCTCTTCATCGGGTCGTGGCTCGTGCCGTTCCAGGTCACGATGATCCCCAACTATGTGCTCGTGTCGCAGATGGGCCTGCTCGGCACCGTCGGGGGCGTCGTGATCCCCCAGCTCGCCGGAGCCTTCGCCGTGCTGCTCATGGTGCAGCACATGCGCGCCTTCCCCCGCGAGCTGATCGAAGCCGCACACCTCGACGGGCGCTCGAGCTGGGCCACGCTCTGGACCGTCGTCGTGCCCAACATGAAGCCGGCGCTCGCCGCGCTCGGGATCATGGCGTTCATCTCGGCGTGGAACGAATACCTCTGGCCGACGCTCATCATGCGCCAGGGCGATGCACTCATCCAGGTCGGCGTGCGCAGCTTCTTGAGCGCCGAGGGAAACAACTGGGGCGCGACGATGGCCGCCGCCGGGCTCGCCTGCGTGCCCGTGCTGCTCATCTACGTGTTCCTCCAGCGATACGTCGTCGACGCCTTCGTGCGATCAGGACTCAAGTGAGGCACCGTCCCTACGGCTGAACTGACCAAGCCACCCAAAGCAGCGACGTCTTGCACCGATCCCCTTGCGGGCGACGAACGCAAGCGGGAGGTCGCGGGCGATCTTCCGGGCGTCGTCAAGCGTGCCCCTACTCGTTGACTTCCCATGGCTGGCCGAAGCTGGCGCCGCGTACGACCGACCAAGCTTCTACCGCGCGCTCGCACGAGTCAATCGTCGCCCCACAGTCCCGTCACGTAGTAGTCCTCTGCGTCGGTGTAGATCGAATCGCCGACCCGCTCTTCAACGTTCGGGAGTCCGGCGAGCTCATCGGATGCGCCGTCGAGAACCAACTCATATACGGAGCACTGCAGAAGGACCGGGACTAGCGTCACCTCATGTACGGCGTACTCGTGCTCCGGAGCACCGTCGTCGTCGTATTCGACGTGCAGGCTTCCCTCGTCGCGCGCCCGGACGTGCGTTAGCCAGGGTCGTTGTCAAGGGGGGATGCAGACGACGGCTGTCAGCGCATTGTTGATCTGGAGGTACTGATGATCACCGCAGATCAACAAAGGCTGGTGTTCGAGCCGCTCGGCCAGGGCGCCTGGCGGCTGTGCGACGCCGGCATCGACGAAGCAAGCGCCGAGCGCTTGATCGCCTACGTGGAGCGCGCGGCGAGCGGCGGGTACGAGGCGATCTGGATGCGGCCGGGTCTGCGAGCCAGCCATCACGCGACGCGCGAAGACGTTCGACTGACTGCCATGGCGCAGCGGAGCGGGAAGGTCGCCTCGACGCGTTCGAAGCCGATCCCGATCCCGCATCTCACACCGCTGCAGTCCCCGCTAGCCCGAGGACTCCCCGGCGCCAACTGACGAGCCGCACCCATCGCAATGGCGCGGGCCTGCGACTGGGCTCGGGGTCGCGCTTCTGAGTTGAAGCCGCCGCCCACTGTTGTGGAGGCGCGGGCACTCGCATTGAACCGATCGCACGGCACCGCGTTAGACCAACACAGCTGTCCGGTTGGCTGTCGGCTCGGGCATCAGGTACATGCCCTCACCCCATGACCCCCACCGAATGTCCGAAGAGCCAGATTACGAAGAGGTTCGCCCGCGAGTATGCGAAGGCCGGGCGGGCGGAGAAGGG
>NZ_JBMDJT010000053.1:0-16089 GCF_057809335.1 Microbacterium sp. FG3
CCCAAGGCCGAGCCGGCGGCCCCGGCGCCCGCGCCGAAGCCGGCCGAGGCGCCCGCCGCGGCGGCACCCGCCGCCGAGACGGCACCCGCGCCCCGCAGCTCGGCCCCGTCGCCGGGCAGCAAGGCGCCCTCGCCCGGCAGCTCGGCGCCCTCGCCGGGCAGCGCGGCTCCCTCGCCCGGAAGCGCGGCGCCCTCGCCCGGTGGCACGGCCCCCGGTGCCGGTCCGCGCCCCGGCGGCCCCCGCCCCGGCAACAACCCGTTCAGCACGGCGCAGGGCATGGGCAAGCGCCCGGCCGGCCCGCGCCCGGGCAACAACCCCTTCGCCTCGGCGCAGGGCATGGGGCAGCGCCCCACGCCCGGCAACATCCCGAAGCCGCAGCCGCCGCGCCCCGGCGCCCCGCGTCCGGGTGCTCCCCGCGCGGGCGGCCCTGGTCGCCCCGGCCGTCCCGGCGGCGCCGGTCGTCCCGGCGCGCCGTTCCAGCAGCGCCCGGGCGGTCCCGGTCGTCCCGGCGGTGCCGGTGGCGGCGGCTTCCGCCCCGGCGGCCCCGGCGGGGCCCCCGGCGGTGGCTTCCCCGGTCGTCCCGGCCCCGGTGGCCGCGGACGCGGCGGCACGGCCGGCGCGTTCGGCAAGGGCGGCGGCAAGTCGAAGCAGCGCAAGTCGCGTCGGGCGAAGCGTCAAGAGTTCGAGATGCGGGAGGCGCCGATCGTCGGTGGCGTCAAGGTGCCCCGCGGCGACGGCAACACGATCATCCGCATGCGCCGCGGCGCATCCATCGCGGACTTCGCCGACAAGCTCGAGATCATCAGCGGCATGAGCGTGCCCCCGGGCAACCTCGTGACGGTGCTGTTCCACCTGGGCGAGATGGCCACGGCCACCGAGTCGCTCGACGAGGCCACCTTCGAGGTGCTGGGCGCGGAGCTCGGCTACAAGGTGCAGATGGTCTCGCCCGAGGACGAGGACAAGGAGCTCCTCGAGGGCTTCGGGCTCGACCTCGAGAAGGAGGAGCTCGAGGAGGACGAGGAGAACCTCGAGATCCGTCCTCCGGTGGTGACCGTCATGGGTCACGTCGACCACGGCAAGACGCGACTGCTCGACTCGATCCGGCAGACGAACGTCGTCGCGGGCGAGGCCGGCGGCATCACGCAGCACATCGGCGCCTACCAGATCTGGACCGAGCACGACGGCATCGAGCGCGCGATCACGTTCATCGACACCCCCGGTCACGAGGCCTTCACGGCCATGCGTGCCCGCGGTGCCGACGTGACCGACATCGCGATCCTCGTGGTCGCCGCCGACGACGGCATCATGCCGCAGACGGTGGAGGCGCTGAACCACGCCCAGGCGGCCGGCGTGCCGGTCGTGGTCGCGGTCAACAAGATCGACAAGCCCGACGCCAACCCGGCCCGCGTGCGTCAGCAGCTGACCGAGTACGGCCTCGTGGCCGAGGAGTACGGCGGCGACGTCATGTTCGTCGACGTGTCGGCCCGCGAGGGCATCGGCATCCAGGACCTCCTGGACGCCGTGCTGCTCACGGCCGATGCGGGTCTCGACCTCACGGCGAATCCGAACAAGGCCGCCCGCGGTGTCGCGATCGAGGCGAAGCTCGACAAGGGCCGCGGATCGGTGGCGACCGTCCTCATCCAGTCGGGAACGCTGCGCGTCGGCGACGCGATCGTCGCGGGAACGGCCTACGGCCGCGTCCGCGCCATGATCGACGAGAACGGCGACGCCGTCACCGAGGCGGCTCCGTCGCGTCCGGTGCAGGTGCAGGGTCTGAACTCCGTTCCGCGTGCCGGTGACACGTTCATCGTCACGGACGAGGACCGCACCGCGCGCCAGATCGCCGAGAAGCGCGAGGCCGTCGAGCGCAACGCCCAGCTGGCCAAGGCCCGCAAGCGCATGTCGCTCGAGGACTTCACCAAGGCGCTCGAGGAGGGCAAGGTCGAGTCGCTCAACCTCATCATCAAGGGCGACGTGTCCGGTGCCGTCGAGGCGCTGGAGGAGTCGCTCCTCAAGATCGAGGTCGACGACTCGGTGCAGCTGCGGATCATCCACCGCGGTGTGGGTGCCATCACGGAGTCCGACGTGAACCTGGCCACGATCGACAACGCGATCGTGATCGGCTTCAACGTGCGCCCCGACACCAAGGCGCGCGAGGCCGCGGCGCGCGAGGGCGTGGACATCCGGTTCTACAACGTCATCTACAACGCGATCGACGACGTCGAGGCATCGCTCAAGGGCATGCTCAAGCCGGAGTACGAGGAGGCCCAGGCGGGTCTCGCGGAGATCCGCGAGGTCTTCCGCTCCTCGAAGTTCGGCAACATCGCGGGTGTCATCGTCCGCAGCGGCACGATCACGCGCAACGCCAAGGCGCGCGTCATCCGCGACGGCGTGGTGCTCGCCGATGGCCTGGCCATCGAGTCGCTGCGTCGCTTCAAGGACGACGTCACCGAGGTCAAGACCGACTACGAGGCCGGTATCGGCCTCGGCAAGTTCAACGACATCCAGGTCGGTGACGAGATCGAGACCATCGAGATGGTCGAGAAGCCTCGCGCCTGATCCGGAGTGATTCAATGGCTTCTGCCGGGCGGTCCTTCGACCGCCCGGCAGAGGCATTCCCAGGGAGGGAAAATGGCTGGCGAACGTCAGGCCCGCGTCGCCGACCGCATCCGCGTGGTGCTGTCGGAGCGACTGCAGAAGGGGCTGCGGGATCCGCGGCTCGGCTTCGTGACGATCACGGACGTGCGCGTCACGGGCGACCTGCAGAACGCGTCGGTGTTCTACACCGTCTACGGCACCGATGAGGAGCGCGCGGACACCGCCGCGGCGCTCAAGGCCGCGACCGGCCTGCTGCGCAGCGAGGTGGGCCGCAAGCTCAACACGCGCCTCACCCCGACGCTCGAGTTCATCCCCGACGCGCTGCCCGAGGAGGCCTCGCACCTCAGCGAGCTGCTGCGGCGCGCGCGTGAGCAGGACGAGGCCGTCGCGAGCCTCGCGAAGGAGGGGCGGTACGCGGGCGAGGCCGACCCGTACCGTCACGACGACGAGGGCGCGGACGAGCGCGAGCGCGAGGACTGACTCGCCGGGCCGCTCCGCGGCGCCGGCATCCGCTCAGGCGGGCACGCCCCGCCGGCGGAAGCCCCAGAACTCGAGCGCCCCGAGCGCGGCGGCGACGGCCGACAGCCCCCACAGGGCGGGCGCGGCCGCGGCCTGATCGCCCGCGCCGCCCGCGCCCGTGAGCGGATTCGGCGTCCACCAGAACGGCGACAGCGCGCGGGCCGCATCCGGCAGGTCGAAGAGGTCGCCGAACATGCCGACGACGACGCCCCATAGCACCGGCAGCCACGCGAACCACGTGATCCGCGGCGCCCACGCGTAGGCGGCGGCCGCCAGCGCGGCCACGACCGCGATCGCCGGAAGGTACGCGGCGCCGAGCCCGATCAGCTCCGCGGCGTCGGGCAGATCGTCCGTCCCGCTCGCGGCCGCCCCCAGCCACAGCAGCGCGGCGCCCGAGAGCGCGAGCAGCGCGACGCCGGTCGCCGTCACGGTCAGCTGCCCGCCGAGCCATCCGCCGCGCGAGACGCGCGTGGCGAGGACCGTCTCCGTTCGTCCCGATGTCTCCTCGGCCTGCAGCCGTGCGAGTGACGCGACGCCCCACGAGGCCGCGCCGAGCGCGGCGAGCAGCGCGAGCAGGCTGAAGAAGCCGTTCACGAGGTCGCTGCCGAGCACCGCCGCGTAGAGCGCGTTCTGCTCGAGCATTGCGCGCATGTCGCCGAGCGAGCCCATGACCGAGCCGGAGCCGAGCCACAGCAGCCCGAGTCCGAGCGCCGTCGGAAGCGGGCGTCCCGTGTCTCGGCCCGACCGCCGCGGAAGCGCGCGAGCAGGTCGATCGCCTCGCCGCCGGTCAGGTTGGGCCACAGCGAGACGTCGCCCGGCACATACGCGAGGCGCCGATGCAGCGCCACGGCGTCGCGCCAGGGGTCGCCGCCGAACAGCCGGGCGCTGCCGCCCGACGCGCGCAGCAGCCCCAGCAGCACGCGGATCGTGGTGGACTTCCCGGAGCCGTTCGGCCCCAGGAACCCCGCCACCTCCCCGGGGGCGACGGTCAGGTCCAGCCCGTCGAGCGCCCGAGTGCGGCCGAAGCTCTTGCGCAGGCCGGTGATCTCGATGGGGTTCATTCGCGGTCTCCTTCGTGGGATCGCAGGAAGGCCTCGTAGACGTCGGGCGAGGCGAGATAGCCGTGGGTGAGCACCTCGAGGAGGGGGACGTAGAGGCGCATCGCGAGCGCCCCGGCGTCGGCCGTCTCCCCGCCCGATCCGTCCGGCTCGGCGGGGTCCGGCTCGGCGAGGTCCGACAGGGCGAGCGCGCCGAGCACGGCGAGCACGAGCACGCGGTTGCGCGCCGCCGGGTCGCGGCTCGGGAGGATCAGGCCGTCGCGGATCGCGTCGGGGGTGCGGTCGTCCGCGTCGGCGATCATGGCGCGCACGATGCGTCGCGCCGGCTCGCCGCCCTCGCGGATGGTCTGCAGGAAGTACCGCAGCAGCGGCTCGTACCGCCCGAGGTCGGCGAACAGCGAGAGCGGCCCGCCGTCGCGCATCGTGCGCTGGCCCTCGTCCTTGCCCGCCGCGTAGGCGCTCATCACGTGCGCGTCGCACGCCTCGCGCAGCGCGGCCTTCGATCCGAAGTGGTGGATGACGAGGGCCGGGCTCACGCCGGCGTCCTGCGCGATCTGGCGCACGGACGCTCCGAATCCGTCCCTGCCGAATCGCGCGACCGCGGCGTCGCGGATCCGTGCGCGCGTCGTCAGATCGGAGGCTGAACTCATGTTCAACACACTAAACGCGCGTTCAGTGTGGGGTCAAGGGGCCGCTCAACGGGGCAGGCGCACGTGCTCGCCGTCGGTCTCGATGAGGCCGTCCTGCAGCAGCGACAGGATCGCGCGGTCGCGCTGGGCGGCGTCCGGCCAGTCCGCGAGCAGCTCCCGCGCCGCGACGGGACCGTCGGCCTCGCGCAGCCGCCGGAGCACCGCCCCGCGGGCCTGGCGGTCGCTGCCCTCGTAGCGCGCCTGCCGGCGGCGCAGGTCCGGGGTCGCGGGCGAGCCGGCGGCGACCCACGCGCACGCGTCGCGCAGGGGACACGCGCCGCAGCGCGGGGCGCGCGCGACGCACACCACCTGGCCGAGCTCCATCATCGCGGCGTTCATGAGCGCGGCGTCCTCCGGCGGCTCCGGAAGCAGCGCGGCCATGGCGTCGAGGTCGCGGCGGTGCGGCGGCGCGGGGTGCTCCACACCGGCGACCGCGCGCGCGAGCACGCGGCGCGTGTTCGTGTCGACGACCGGGTGGCGCTCGCCGTACGCGAACGCCGCGACGGCGCGCGCGGTGTAGTCGCCGATCCCGGTGAGTGCGAGCAGCTCGTCGACGTCGCGCGGCACCACGCCGCCGTGCCGGTCGCGGATCTCGGTCGCCGCGCGGTGCAGCCAGAGCGCGCGGCGCGGATAGCCGAGGTTCGCCCACGCCCGCACGGCCTCGGCCGGCGCGTCGTCCGCCAGCGCCGCCGGCGTCGGCCAGCGCGCGAGCCACGCCTCGAGCAGCGGGATCACGCGTGCGACGGGCGTCTGCTGCAGCATGAACTCGCTCACGAGCACGCCCCACGCGCCGAAGCCGGGCGCGCGCCACGGCAGCGCCCGCGCGTTCTCCCGGTACCACGGCAGCAGCCTCTCGGCGAGGGCGGTCGCGACGGCGGCGGGCATCCCACCAGCCTAGGTCGCGTCTGACAATCTCTCGCCTACTGCGCTGGCCGTTCGCACGCGTCTCGCTGCGCCCTCTTCGGTCGACGATGCTTCGGCATCGCCTCCCTCCTCGGTCTTGCGAGCCACGCACGCCCGGCCATGCTCGCGACGGCGTCGATTGTCAGACACGCCCTGATAGGAGGCCACGTCGAGGGAACTCCGTGCGGATCGCGACCGAACCGTGATCCGTCCGCGGCCCGACCGTGATCTGCGTTGCGTAGCGTCGGGGTCATGCCTCGGATCGACCCCCGTTTCGCCCTGTTCGCCGGGGTCTTCGCGACCGTCGCCGTCGCGGGCTGCGCCAGCCCGACGAGCGACGCGACGCCGTCCCCGACCGTCTCCTCCAGTGCCTCGACGACGACGTTCCCGTCGGACGCCGCCGTGACGATGGACGACCAGGACCCGGCCGATCCGTCGACCTGGGTGATCCACGGCGGCGCCGTGGGGCTCGTCGCGATGGGCGACCCGTTCGAGGCGACGCTCGCCGAGCTGCCCGAGGACTGGGCGCCCGTCGAGGGCTGCGAGAACGTCGCCTCGTGGAGCGGCGGCGAGGACCTCTCCATCTGGTTCGTCGCCGGCTCGTCGGGCGCGATCGAGACGATCGCCGTCGAGGGCGGCCTCGGCGATCCCGCCGGCGGCCCGCGCACGCCCGTCGGCATCGGGCTGGGCTCGACGCGCGACGAGGTGCGCGCGGCCTATCCCGCGGCGGAGGAGGTGCCCGCCACGATCGGCGAGGCCACGTACCTGCGCCAGGCCGAGGCGGATGCCGCCGACGGCGCGCTGTTCTTCGAGGTCGCCGCCGGCGACGATCGCGTCTCGTCCGTCACGATGACCCAGCGCGACGAGCCGCCGTACGAGCCCTGCGCCTGAGGCCCCGGCCGCCCGCGGGTAGGCTGGACGGCATGCATGCGGGCGTCCTCCTGGTCGACAAGCCGGGCGGGATGACCAGCCACGACGTCGTCTCGCGTGCGCGCCGCGCGCTCGGCACCCGCAAGATCGGGCACGCCGGCACGCTCGACCCCATGGCCACGGGGCTGCTCGTGCTCGGCGTCGAGGGCGCGACCAGACTGCTCACCTACCTCGTCGGCCTCGACAAGACGTACCTCGCGACGATCCGGCTCGGCGCGGCCACCACCACGGACGACGCGGAGGGCGAGATCGCCTCGGTCGCGGAGCCGGCGGCGCTCGAGGCCGCGACCGACGAGCGCATCGCGAACGGGATCGCGTCGCTGACGGGGGAGATCTCGCAGGTGCCCAGCAGCGTCTCGGCGATCAAGGTGAACGGCCGCCGCGCGTACGACCTCGCGCGCGCGGGGGAGCAGGTCGAGCTCAAGGCGCGCACCGTGACCGTCTCGCGCTTCGAGGTGCTCGAGACGCGCCGCGGCGCGGACGGGATCGACCTCGACGTGGTCGTGGACTGCTCCTCCGGCACGTACATCCGCGCCCTCGCGCGCGACCTGGGCGAGGCGCTGGGCGTCGGCGGGCACCTCACGGCGCTGCGGCGCACGCGCATCGGCCGCTTCGACGTCGCGGAGGCGGTCGCCGTCGATGCGATCGAAGGCGACGCGCTGATCGGCCCCGCCGCGGCCGCCGAGCGCGCGGTCGGCCGCGTGGAGGTGAGCGCCGACGAGGCGAGGGACCTGCGCCACGGCAAGCGGCTGGAGGGCGCGGCCGCTCGGCTGCCCGGCGCCGTCGCCGCGGCCGTCGATCCGGATGGGCGCCTCGTCGGCATCGTCGAGGCGCGCGGGTCCGCGCTGAAGAGCGCCATGAACATGCCAGAGGTGCGCGCATGATCCTGTGGTTCACGGTCGTGCAGGTGATCGCCGCCGTCGCCGCCGGGCTCCTGTGCCTCGTGCTGGGCCTCGCCGGCCGCCGCCCCAGCGACCTCAGCGTCGGGGCGCTCGCCCTCGTCGAGCTGCTGCTCGTCGCCCAGGTGGTCGTCGCCATCGTCGCGCCGCTGGCGGGGAACCCGCCGACCGGCGACCTGCTCGAGTTCTGGATGTACCTCGTGTCGGCCGTGCTGCTGCCGCTGGCCGCCGTGGGGTGGGCGCTCGTGGAGCGGGGCCGCTGGAGCGTCGTGGTGATGGGCGTGGTCGGCCTGTCGATCGCCGTCATGGTGTGGCGCATGCAGGTGATCTGGACGATCCAGGTCGCGTGAGCGCGCGGGTCCGCCGCGACCCGCCCAGCGGCCTCGCGGCGCCCGCGAACTAGAATCGATCCGCTATGACTGAACCCGCGCGCTCCCGCCGCATCACCGGCATCGGCACCCTCCTCGTCTGGGTCTACGGCGTGCTCGCGCTCGCCGCGACCGGCCGATCCGTCTACCAGATGATCGCCCACTTCTCGCAGGCGCCGCTGGCGTATCTGCTCTCCGCGCTCGCGGCGGTGGTCTACGTGCTCGCGACCGTCGCGCTCGTCGTCTCGCGCAGCGAGACCTGGTATCGCGTCGCGTGGGCCGCGGTGTCGTTCGAGCTCGCCGGCGTGCTCGTGGTCGGAACCCTCAGCGTGCTGGCCCCCGAGCTGTTCCATGCCGACGACACCGTGTGGTCGCGCTACGGATCGGGCTACTTCTGGATCCCGCTCGTGCTGCCGTTCCTCGGCATCTGGTGGCTGGCCACCCACCGGCCCGCGCGCGTCGCCGTCGGGGCGGCGGGATGATCCTGTTCGAGGATCCGTCGCAGATCCCGGCGGACTTCGGGGAGTCGATCGTCGCGATCGGCAAGTTCGACGGCGTGCACGCCGGCCATCGGGCGATCATCGAGCGGATGCTCCTGGCCTCGGCCCGCGGCGGGCTGCGCACCGTGGCCGTCACGTTCGACCGGAACCCCCTCGCCCTGCTCGCGCCTGAGCGCTGCCCGCGCCCTCTGGTCGGCAACCGGCAGAAGATCGAGCTGCTCTCGCGCACCGGCCTGGACGCCGCGCTGCTGCTGCGCTTCGACGAGGCCCTCGCGGCCGAGGAGGCGGCCGACTTCGCGCGGCGCGTGCTCGTCTCGGCTCTGCGCGCCCGGCGCGTGTTCGTGGGCCGCGACTTCCGCTTCGGCCGGGGCGGGGCCGGCGACGTCGCCCTGCTCCAGCGGCTCGGCGCCGAGCACGGCTTCGAGGTCGACGTGGTCGACGACATCGCGAGCGCCGGCGACGGGCGGCGCGTGTCGTCGACGTGGATCCGCGAGCTGCTGGCCGAGGGCGACGTGAGCGGGGCCGCCAAGCTGCTCGGGCGCCTGCCCGCGGTCTCGGGCGAGGTCGTCCACGGACTGCGGCGGGGGCGCGAGCTGGGCTTCCCGACAGCGAACCTGTCGGCGGATGCCGAGGGCTTCGTCCCGGCGGACGGCGTGTACGCGGGCTGGCTGATCGTGCGGGCGCCCCAGGGCGAGCTGGCCTCCACGCGCTACCCGGCCGCCATCTCGGTCGGCGCCAACCCGACGTTCGGCGATGTCGACGTGCCGCAGGTCGAGGCCTACGTGCTCGACGAGACCGGCCTGGACCTGTACGGCCTGCGCGTGGACGTGCTCTTCCAGGAGCGGCTGCGCGGCATGGTGGCGTTCGAGGGCGTCGAGGCGCTCATCGCGCAGATGAACGACGACGTCGCCCGCACCCGCGCCATCCTGCGCGGCTGAGCGCTCAGTACGAGCCGGCGTCCTCCGCGCCCGAGGCCTCCTCGCCCGCGAGCCGCGCGCGCAGCTCGCCGAGGATCGTGGCGCTCGCGCTCGTGCCGAGGCGCGTGGCGCCGGCGTCCAGCATCGCGACGGCCGCGTCGAGGCCGCGCACGCCGCCCGAGGCCTTCACCTGCACGGCGGGCGAGACGCTCTCGCGCATGAGCCGCACGTGCTCCACGGTGGCGCCGCCGCCGGCGAAGCCCGTCGAGGTCTTCACGAAGGTGGCGCCGCCGGCCTCCGTCAGCCGGCTGCCGCGGGCGATCTGCTCGTCGTCGAGGTAGCTCGTCTCGAGGATCACCTTGCTCACGAAGGAGCCGGCCGCCTCGACGACGGCCGCGATGTCGTCGCGCACGTAGGCGTCCTCGCCCGAGCGCAGCGCGCCGATGTGCACGACCATGTCGAACTCCGTCGCGCCGTCCTCCTGCGCGCGCCGCAGCTCGGCGACCTTCGTCGCCGTCGACGTCGTGCCGTGCGGGAAGCCGATGACGGTGCACACGCGCACGCCGGAGCCGTCGAGGCGCTTCACGGCGTAGGCGACGTCCGACGGGCGCACGCACGCGCTCCACACGCCCCATTCGGCCGCGATGTCGAGCTCGCGGTCCACGTCGGTGCGCGTGAAGTCCGGCTTCAGCACGGCGTGGTCGATCGTGGCGGCGATCTGCGCTTCGGTGTAGGTGCCCGGCATGGCTCCAGCCTACGCCGCGGCTCGCGCGGGAATACCCCCGGGGGGTATACTGTTGGCGTCGGGGAGAAGCCAGGGAGGCCAGGATGGATCAGATGAGCGAGACCCGGGGCGTCGTCCTCGACATCGAGGGCATGACGTGCGCGAGCTGCGTGGCGCGCGTCGAGAAGCGGCTGCGGGCCGTGCCGGGCGTCGAGGCGTCGGTGAACCTCGCGACGGAGTCGGCGAGGGTGACCGCGCCGGAGGCGGTCGAGGTGGAGCAGCTCGTCGACGCCGTGCGCTCGGCCGGGTACCAGGCGCGCGTGCGCAGCGACGAGGCCGCGCGACCGGCTCCCGTGCACGAGGGGCATGGCGGTGACGGCACCGACCACGAGCACGAGCACCGTGACCACGACCACGGCTCGGCCGGCGGCCACGTGCACGACGTCGAGGACGTCCGCGGCGCCACGCCGCTGCGCACCCGCCTCATCGTCGGCGCGATCCTGTCGGTCCCCGTGGTCGCGCTGTCGATGATCATGCCGCTGCAGTTCCCCGGCTGGGAGTGGGTCGCCCTGGTCTTCGCGGCGCCCGTCGTCCTGTGGGCCGGATGGCCCTTCCACCGGGCGACGTTCGCGAACGCGCGCCACGGTGCCATGACGATGGACACGCTCATCACCCTGGGCACATTCGCCGCCCTGCTGTGGAGCGTGTGGGCGGCCGCGACCGGCGGGCACGTGTACGTCGAGGTCGCCGCCGTCGTGACGGTCTTCCTGCTGCTCGGGCGATTCATCGAGCAGCGGTCGAAGCGGCGCGCGGGGGCGGCGCTGCGCGCGCTCATGGAGCTCGGCGCCGACGAGGTCACGCTCGCGCGCGAGGACGGGCGCGACGGCGAGACCGTGCCGACCGACCGGCTGCGCGAGGGCGACCTGTTCGTCGTGCGCCCGGGCGAGCGCGTCGCCGCCGACGGCGTCATCGTGCGCGGCGACGCCGCGGTGGACGCGAGCATGATCACGGGCGAGTCGGCGCCGGTGCACGCCGGCGCGGGCGACGATGTGACGGGCG
Source organism: Microbacterium sp. FG3 (assembly GCF_057809335.1). NCBI lineage: Bacteria > Bacillati > Actinomycetota > Actinomycetes > Micrococcales > Microbacteriaceae > Microbacterium > Microbacterium sp. FG3. The sequence goes on from NZ_JBMDJT010000053.1 coordinate 11,165, forward strand.
GGACGATCGCGACGGACGGCCGCCTCGTCGTGCGGGCGACGGCCGTGGGATCGGCGACGCGCCTGGCGCACATGGCGCGGCTGGTCGAGGACGCGCAGGCCGGCAAGGGGCGCGTGCAGCGCCTGGCGGATCGCATCTCGTCCGTGTTCGTGCCGGTCGTCATCGGCCTGTCGATCCTGACGCTCGCCGTGTGGCTGCTCGCCGGCGGCGGCGTGGACGCGGCGCTCACGGCGGCGATCGCCGTCGTCATCATCGCCTGCCCCTGCGCGCTCGGGCTCGCCACGCCCGTCGCGATCCTCGTCGGCACCGGGCGCGGCGCGCAGCTCGGCGTGCTCGTGACGGGCCCCGAGGCCATCGAGACCGCGGGCCGGATCGACACGATCGTGCTCGACAAGACCGGCACCGTCACGAGCGGGCGCATGACGCTGGACGCGGTCGTCGCCGCCGAGGGCGAGAGCCGCGACGAGCTGATCGCGCTCGCCGCGGCCGCCGAGTCGGGCTCGCAGCACCCCATCGCCGCCGCGATCGCCGCGGCGGCGAGCGAGGTGCCCGCCGCCACGGACTTCCGCAGCCACGCGGGGCGCGGGGTCACGGCGCGGGTGGACGGCCGCGAGGTGTTCGCCGGCAGCCTGGCCTTCGCGCGCGAGCGCGGCGCGCGCGTGCCGGACGAGCTCGTGCGTGCGGCCGAGGACGCCGCCGGCACGGTCGTCGTGGTCGGCTGGTCGTCGGCCGGGATGACGGCGACGGCGCGCGGCGTGCTCGTCGTGGCCGACACCGTGCGCGAGGACAGCGCCGGCGCCGTGGCCCAGCTGCGCCGGCTCGGGCTCGAGATCCTGCTGCTCACGGGCGACAACGAGCGCGTGGCGCGCGACGTGGCCGGGCGCGTGGGCATCGACCGCGTCATCGCGGGCGCGTCCCCCGAAGACAAGATCGCGCGGATCCGCGCGCTGCAGGCCGACGGCCGCCGCGTGGCGATGGTGGGCGACGGCATCAACGACGCCGCGGCGCTCGCCGCGGCCGATCTCGGCATCGCGATGGGCGGCGGCACCGACGCGGCGCGGCACGCCGGCGACGTCACGCTCGTGCGCGAGTCGCTCGCGGCCGTGGCCGACGCCATCCGGCTCTCGCGCCGCATGATGTCGATCATCCGCGGCAACCTCTTCTGGGCGTTCGGCTACAACGTCGCCGCCATCCCGCTCGCCGCGCTCGGCCTGCTGAACCCCATGATCGCCGGGGCCGCCATGGCCTTCTCGAGCGTGTTCGTCGTGCTCAACAGCCTGCGCCTGCGCACCTTCCGCTGATCCCGCGTCCCTCGCGCCCGATCCGTCCGCGCCCCGCCGGTCCGCCGGCGGGGCGCGCCGGAGCGCTCTCTGGGGATCTGCGGGGAGCATGCCCTAGACTGGACGCGGCTCGCCGCCATCCGTTCGACGCTCTGCGCCGGGTGAGCGAGCCGGGCGCCTCCCGGCCGGACCCGTCCTGGTCGTCCGAATCCCTCGGCACGCGTGGGGCGCGCAGATCCTTCGAACGGCCGCTCGATCGGCCGCATCGACGCTCAGGAGGAGCATGCCGACCACGGCACCCGCGCGACAGCGCAAGACGTCCTCGTCCGCACGACGCGACGACGAGGCACCCCTCATCCCGATCCTCGCCCGCAAGGTGCGCGAGGTCGAGGCCAAGGCCCAGCGCAACAAGCTGGGTCCGACCAACCGCGTGAAGTTCCAGGTGATCGCGTTCCTCGTGCGCGAGGAGCGCGCCAGGGTCAAGGCCGACGCCGAGCTGACCGACGCGGCGCGGGCCGAGCTGCTCAAGCGCCTCGACGGCGTCGCGACGATCCTCGCCAAGACCGCCGCGCGCGACACGTCGCTGATCCAGCTGCTCGAGGCCGACCACGCGACCACGCCCGTCGCGCAGCGCATGCGCCGCGACTGGCTGCTCGAGTCGGGCGCCGAGCTGCCGCCCGAGGAGCTCGTGATCTCGGACGCCAAGCCGGTCGTCACGCCGCCGATGGTGCCCCAGATCGCCACGGAGCGCGCGGTCGTGCCGCCGCAGATCGAGTCGCGCATCGCGGCGAACCCGTTCCTCGCGCCCGACCTCTCGCGTGTGCCGGCGCCCGCGCCGCGCCGCCGGCTCGACGGCTGGGAGCTGATGGGCCCGCTGTACAAGGCGTTCGAGACGGGCGCGGGCGGGGGAGCGGCCACGATGCCGCTGCCGCCGGTGCCGGAGTTCGATCGCGTCTCGCCCAAGGGACTCGAGGTGATGGTGCACCAGGCCCGCTTCCTCGAGGCCGTGCGCGCCGGCCACCGCTCGTTCCTGCTCGCCGACGAGCCGGGACTCGGCAAGACGGCGGAGTCGGTGCTCGCGGCCTCGGTCGCCGGCGCGTACCCGCTCGTCGTCGTCGTCCCGAACGTCGTGAAGATGAACTGGGCGCGCGAGGTGGAGCGCTGGACGCCCCACCGCCGCGCCACCGTGATCAGCGGCGACGGGCAGGATGTCGACGCGTTCGCCGACGTGTTCATCGTCAACTACGAGATCCTCGACCGGCACATCGGCTGGCTCGCGGCCATCGGGCTGCGGGGGATGGTCGTCGACGAGGCGCACTTCATCAAGAACCTCTCGTCGCAGCGCTCGCAGAACGTGCTGGCGCTCGCGCAGCGCATCCGCGAGACGACGCCCGGCGGCAGGCCGCTCATGATGGCGCTCACGGGCACGCCCCTGATCAACGACGTCGAGGACTTCGACGCCATCTGGCGCTTCCTCGGCTGGACCAACGGCGAGAAGCCCGGCCCCGAGCTCATGGAGAAGCTCGACGCGACGGGCCTCACCCCCGCCGACAAGGCGTTCTACCCCGAGGCGCGCGACGCCGTGATCTCGATGGGCATCGTGCGCCGCCGCAAGAAGGACGTCGCGAGCGACCTGCCCGACAAGCTCATCGCCGACATGCCCGTGCAGTTGGACGACGAGTTCGGCCGCGGCATCCGCGAGGCCGAGCGCCAGCTGGCCGAGCGCCTGGCCGCGCGGTACCGCCGCATCATCGAGGCGCGCGGCGACCGCGGGCTCGAGCCGGGCGAGATCGACGACGACATCGTGCGCCTCGTGGCGCAGGGCGAGCTGGACGAGTCGAAGGCGGCGGGCGCCGAGGGCGACAACGTGTTCGCCATGGTCCGCCGCATCGGCCAGGCCAAGGCCGGGCTCGCGGCCGACTACGCCGCGCAGCTGCAGCGCTCGGTGGGCAAGGTCGTGTTCTTCGCCAAGCACATCGACGTCATGGACCAGGCCGAGGCGCTGTTCGCGGCGAACGGCATCCGCTCGGTGTCGGTCCGCGGCGACCAGACGTCGGCGGCCCGCCAGGAGGCGATCGACGCGTTCGTGAACGACCCCGAGGTCGGCATCGCCGTCTGCTCGCTCACGGCGGCTGGCGTGGGCGTGAACCTTCAGGTCGCGTCGAACGTCGTGCTGGCGGAGCTCAGCTGGACGGCGGCCGAGCAGACGCAGGCGATCGACCGCGTGCACCGCATCGGCCAGGACGAGCCGGTCACCGCGTGGCGGATCATCGCCGCGCACACGATCGACACGAAGATCGCGGAGCTCATCGACCAGAAGCAGGGCCTCGCGGCCCGCGCCCTGGACGGCGAGGCGGCCGACGAGGCGTCGAGCGACTCGGTGCAGCTGGCCGCGCTCATGCACCTCACGCGCGAGGCGCTCGGCGGCGAGTGACGGGCGCGCGGCGAGCCGGGCCGCGGCCCGGCAGGCCGCGCCCGCCACGGCGTCGGAGGCTCTAGGCTGGCGCCATGAAGATCGGAAACGTCACCTGCGTGCGGCAGTCGACCCGGACGGCTGTGGGGCGCGCATGAAGATCGGAATCCTGACCTCCGGAGGCGACTGCCCCGGCCTGAACGCGGTCATCCGCGGTGCGGTCCTGAAGGGCACCGAGACCTACGACATCGAGTTCGTCGGCATCCGCGACGGATGGCGCGGTCTGGTCGACGCGGACTTCTTCCCCCTCACCCGGCACGAGGTGAAGGGCCTGTCGAAGGTCGGCGGCACGATCCTGGGTACGAGCCGCACCAACCCGTACGAGGGGGAGCGCGGCGGCCCGGAGAACATCGCCAAGACGCTGTACGGCCACCGCCTCGACGGCATCATCGCGATCGGCGGCGAGGGCACCCTGGCGGCCGCCCAGCGCCTCTACAACGACGGCATCAACGTGCTGGGCGTGCCGAAGACGATCGACAACGACCTGCGCGCCACGGACTACTCGTTCGGCTTCGACACGGCCGTGAACATCGCGACCGAGGCGATGGACCGCCTGCGCACGACGGGCGACTCGCACCAGCGGTGCATGGTCGCCGAGGTGATGGGCCGCCACGTCGGCTGGATCGCGCTGCACTCCGGCATGGCCGCGGGCGCGCACATCATCTGCATCCCCGAGGTGCCGCTGTCGCTCGACGAGATCTGCGAGCAGGTGATGTCGGCCCACGAGCGTGGCCGCGCGCCGCTCGTCGTCGTCGCCGAGGGCTTCATCATGAAGGGCCAGGACGAGGCCTACAGCGACAAGGGCCTCGACGCCTTCAACCGCCCGCGCCTGGGCGGCATCGGCGAGCAGCTCGCGCCGCTGATCGAGCAGAAGACGGGGATCGAGACCCGCGCGACCGTGCTGGGGCACATCCAGCGCGGCGGCGCGCCGTCGGGCTTCGACCGCGTGCTCGCGACGCGCCTCGGCCTGCACGCGATCGACGCCGTCGTGGACGGCGCGTGGGGCCAGATGGTGGCGATGCAGGGAACGGACATCGTGCGGGTGCCGTTCCAGGACGCCCTCGGCGAGCTCAACACGGTGCCGCTCGCGCGCTACGAGGAGGCCGCGGCGCTGTTCGGCTGATCCGGCGCCCCGCGAGACAGCATTCGCGCGCCGAGACAGCGGCTTCTGG
>NZ_JBMDJT010000054.1:0-15856 GCF_057809335.1 Microbacterium sp. FG3
TGCTGTGGTCGCTTCATCTTCGTTCGCTTCGCTCACTTCGTTCAGCAACCGTGGGGTTGCACCGACCACCGGGGCCCGCGCATCTCGCGCGGCCGGGCGGGCCAGCAGCGCCTTCACTCGGGTGAGGGCCGACAGGCCGTTCTGCGAGGCGTGGAACGCCGTGCCGACGTCGCGCAGCGCCGCGTAGATCTCGGGCGCCAGGATGAGCGCGAGCAGCGCCGGCTCCAGCGGCACGGTGTCGTACAGCAGCCGCAGGCCGAGGAACACGGCCACGACCGCGACCGAGAGCGTCGCGATGAGCTCGAGGGCGAGCGCCGAGAGGAAGGCGGTGCGCAGCGTCGCGAGCGTGCGCTCGCGGTACTCGCGCTGGATCCGGTCGAGCGAGCGCGTCTGCTCCTGCACCCGGCCGAGCCCCACGAGCACGGGCAGCCCCCGCGCCAGCTCGGTGAGGTGATCGGCCAGCCGCGTGAGCGCGCCCGTGGCCTCGTCCGTGCGCTCCTGCGTGTGGCGGCCGATGAGGATCATGAACACCGGCACGAGCGGCACCGTGAGCACGACGATGAGCGCGCTCACCCCGTCGGCCCCGAGGATGCGCAGGCCCACGACGAGCGGGATCGCGACGGCCGCGATCATCGCCGGCAGGCTCTGCGTGTAGTAGTCGTCGAGGTCGTCCAGGCCCTCCGAGGCGAGCACGACGACGCCGCCCTGCTTCTCGGCGCCGCCGGCCGCATCGCCCGCCGCGATCCGCCGCCACAGGCGGGCGCGCAGGTCGCGCTTCACGGCGATCGCCACGCGCTGCGCCGCCACCTGCGTGGCCCAGCCGGCCAGCGCCCGCAGCAGGGCGCCCGAGGCGCCGAGGATCACGACGGCGCGCGCGTCGAGCTCGCCCGCCTGCACGCCCGCGACGCCGCGCGCCACCGCCTCGGCCACGAGCACGAGCCCGACCGCCTTCAGCGTCGCGAACACGCCCAGCCACAGCAGCCGCGCCGGCGGGACCGGGCCGAGATCGGGGCGTGGCGTCGGGCTCGGCGCCTCCGGTTTCGACTCGCTTCGCTCGCTCAACCCGTCTCCGCTTCGTTCGCGGCGCTCACTCCGATCGACGAGCGGGCTCGTGCGCCTTCTCGCGCAGGATCGCGGGGATGAAGTCGTGGGCGTCGGGGATCATGCCGGGGGAGAGGCGCTTGCGGAACACCCAGTACGACCATGCCTGGTATCCCAGCACGATCGGCAGCCCGATGGCGGCCACCACGGTCATCACCGAGAGCGTGTAGGTGCCGCTCGCGGCGCCCCACACCGTGAGGCCGAAGTCGGCGTCGAGCGTCGAGGGCAGCACGTAGGGGAACATGCCCGCGAAGATCGATCCGGCGCCGAAGAACACGAACCCGGAGTATCCGAGGAACGCGCGGCCCTCGTGGCGCCGGCGCGCGCTGCCCCAGCCGAAGGCCGCGGCCACGACGGCGAGCACCACGAGGGCCCACGACATCGGGTTGCCGCCGTGGGCGAACTGCACCCACAGCGCCCACGCGGCGGCGGGCGCGAGCAGCAGCGGCGCCCACGTGGCGCTGAAGCGCGCGGCGCGCTCGCGGATCGCGCCGTCGGTCTTGAGGGCCAGGAACGTCGAGCCGTGCACGAGCGCGAAGCCGACCACGCCCAGGCCGCCGAGGACGGCGGGCACCGTGAGCCACACGAACGGGTGCCCCACGCGGTCGCCGTTGTCGTCGATCGGCAGGCCGGTCGAGGTGATGGCCAGGGCCGCCCCGATGCAGAACGCGACGACGAGCGAGCCCCAGCCGAGCGCCCGCGTCCAGAACCGCCGCCAGCGCTCGGAATGCACCTTGCCGCGGTACTCGATCGACACGGCGCGCAGGATCAGCGCGAGCAGGGTGATCGTGAGCGGGATGTAGAGCGAGCTGAACAGCGAGGCGTACCAGAACGGGAACGCGGCGAAGATCGCGGCTCCCGCCGTGATGAGCCACACCTCGTTGCCGTCCCACACGGGTCCGATCGTGTTGAGCATCGTGCGCCGCTCGCGCTCGTCGCGCGTCGAGAACAGCAGGTGCATGCCCACGCCGAGGTCGAAGCCCTCGAGGAGCAGGAACCCGATCCAGAGCACGGCGATCGCGATGAACCAGACGACGGGAAGGGCGTCCATGATGTCTCTCTCCTTGCCAGCGGATCAGTAGGCGAACGCGAGCACGTCGTCTCGCCGGTCGGTGGGCGGCTCGTCGTCGTGGTCGTGGTGGTCGGCGTGGCCGAGCTCGGGCATGCCGGAGACCACCCCGCCGCGGATGTACTTGGCGAGCAGCCCGATCTCGACGAGCGCGAGCACGCCGTAGATCGTCGTGAGCGCGATGACCGAGAAGAGCATCTCGCCGGCCGTCACACCGGGGGAGACCGCCGCCGCCGTGAACATGAACACGCCGTCGATGCCCGACGGGTCGGGGTTCGGCGCCACGACGAACGGCTGGCGGCCGATCTCGGTGAAGACCCAGCCGGCGATGTTCGCCGCGAACGGCGCGACGATCCCGAGCAGCGCGAGCCGCATGATCCACTTCGAGGTCGGCACGGTGCCGCGGCGGGTGAGCCAGAGCGCCACCACGGCGGCGGCCGCGACGATGCCGCCGAGGCCGATCATGAGCCGGAAGCCCCAGTACGTCACCCACATCGGCGGCACGTACTGCACCTCCGAGCCTGCGCGGTCGCCGTACAGCTCGTCGTCGGGGATCGTCTCGCCGTACTGGTCGACGTACTGCGGCTCGAGGTCGTTGATCCCGGGCATCTGCGCGTCGAAGTCGCCGGCGCCGAGGAAGCCGAGCACACCGGGGATCTCGATGAGCGTGACGACGTCCTCGCAGTCGGTCGATCCCGGGTCGCCGATCGACAGCACGGAGAACGAGGAGCCGGTGTGGCAGGCGGCCTCGGCCGCGGCCATCTTCATCGGCTGCTGCTCGTACATGAGCTTGCCCTGGATGTCGCCCGTGATGACCGTGCCGCCGAAGCCGAGGATCGCCACGAGCGCGCCGATGCGCAGCGACCGCAGCCACACGCCGTGGTCCTTCTCGTCGCGGCCGGGGATGCCGGGGGCGGATCCGACGACGACCGCGCCGCGCTCGTCCACCGTGTCGATGCCGTCGTGGCGGCGGCGCCACAGGTGGTACCAGCTGATGCCGAGCAGGAACATGCCCGCCACGACGAGCGCGCCCGCGATCGTGTGCGAGAACGCGGCCAGCGCCGTGTTGTTGGTGAGCACGGCCCAGATGTCCGTCATGACGGGGCGCCCGTCGGCGCCGAGCTCGACGCCCACGGGGTGCTGCATCCACGAGTTCGCGACGATGATGAAGTACGCCGAGATCCACGATCCGATCACCGCGAACCACAGCGCCATGAGGTGCAGGCCCTTGCGCAGGCGGCCCCAGCCGAAGATCCAGACGCCGAGGAAGGTCGACTCGGCGAAGAACGCCAGCAGACCCTCGAGCGCGAGCGGGGCGCCGAAGACGTCGCCGACGAAGCGGGAGTACTCGCTCCAGGCCATGCCGAACTGGAACTCCTGGACGAGGCCGGTGGCCACGCCCACGATGAAGTTGATGAGGTAGAGCTTGCCCCAGAACTTCGTCATGCGCAGGTAGCGCTCGTCGCCCGTGCGCACCCATCGGGTCTGCAGGATGGCGACGGTCATGCCGAGGCCCAGTGTGAGCGGGACCATGAGGAAGTGATAGACGGTCGTGATGCCGAACTGCCAGCGCGCGATGTCGAGCGGATCCACCGCTGCCCCCTTCGTCAGGTGATGCGTCCCCTGGATTCTACATACTGTAGAAGTAGTTCGACACCACATAGAAGAAGCGATTTCGACCGGGTGTAGAACATCTTCGGCCGCGGGTAGAATAGGACCTCGTCTACGCGCAGGAAGGGGAGGCGATGGCGAATCTGGGTGACCTGGAGCGGGCCGTGATGGACGTCGTCTGGGACGCGGATCAGCCCCTCACCGCCTACGACGTCAAGGACGTGCTCGAGGCGCAGGGGAGGGACCTGGCGGCCACGACGCTGCTGACGGTGCTCTCGCGGCTCGACAAGAAGGGGTTCGTGACGAGCGACCGCTCGGCGCGCCCGCACCGCTACCGCGCGGTCGGCTCGCGCGAGGAGCACATGGCCGAGCTGATGCACGAGGTGCTCGGCGTGGCCGACGACCGCAGCGCGGTGCTCGCGCGCTTCGTCGGCGGCGTCTCCGAGGAGGACGCGGCCATCCTCCGCCGGCTGCTCGCGGGCTCTGTGTAGTTCACCACCGCAGCCGGGAACCGGGCCGGGCGCGGACGAATACGCTTGAGCGGTGAGCGTGACGGCGTGGGACCTGGCGGCGGCCGCCGCCTGCGCGCTCGTAGCCGTGCTGCTGGCGTGGCCCGTGCCGATCGCGCTCTCGCGGGCCGCCTGGCCGCCGCGCCGGCCCGTGCTCGCGCTGCTGCTGTGGCAGGGCATCGCCCTGGCCGGTGGCTTCACGATGATCGGCTCGCTGTGGCTGGTCGGCATCGCCCTCGTGCCCGCCCATCCCTGGCTCGCGGGCATCCCCGCGCTCGCGCTCGCCGCGTACCTGCTCGCGCACCTCGTCGCCTCCGTCGTGTCGTTCGAGCGGCAGCGCCGCCGCCACCTCGCGCTGCTCGAGCTGCTGAGCGTGCCCGATCCGGATCGCGCCCGCACGCGCGTGCTCGACGACGCCGCGCCCGTGGCGTACTGTCTGCCGCGCGGCGTCGGCTCGGTCACCGTGCTCTCGCGCGGGCTGCTCGACGACCTCGAGCCCGGAGAGCTCGCCGCCGTCATGGCGCACGAGCGCGCGCACGTGGAGCAGCGGCACGAGGTGCTGCAGGTGGCGTTCAAGGCGTGGCACCACGCGCTGCCGTGGTTCCCCATCGCGGCCCGCGCCGAGGCCGAGGTCGCCGCCCTCGTCGAGATGCTCGCCGACGACGTCGCCCGCCGCACGCAGCCGGCCGAGGTGCTCGCTCGGGCGATCCTCAAGGTGGCGGGCGCCGGATCGCTGGGCACGGATCGCTCCGAGCGCGCGTCGTCGCGCCGCGACCGCATGCACGACCGCTTCCGCCGCCTCGCCTCCTGATCCCGCGCCCGCGCGTCAGTCGCGGATGAGCCGGATCGTCGCGCGCTCGAGCGCGAGCTGGCGGGTGTCGGCGTCGGGATGCGACCGGCGCACGGCCCGCTCGATCGTGCGGCCCTCGTCGAACGCCGACACGACGCGCGGATCCACGTACGACGAGCGGGCGACCGTCGGGGTGTTGCCGAGGAAGGCCGCCACCTCGCGCATCGCGTCGGCGACCGCGCGCTTGCGGGCCGCGGCGGTCGCGCCCTCGTCGTGGCGCCCGGCGAGCTCGCTCGCCGCCAGCACGGTGGCGTGCCACGTGCGGAAGTCCTTCGCGGTGGCGTCGGCGCCGGTCGCGTCGCGCACGTACTCGTTCACGAGGGCTGGCGTCAGCCGCCGCCAGCCGCGCCCGTCGCGGAAGGCGAGCAGCGCCGTCGGCTCGCCGCGGCGCCGGCGCATGGCCTCGATCGCCCCGACGACGCGCGCGTCGTCGATCTCGATCCGATGCGCGATCCCCGACTTGCCCGTGAAGCGGAACACGAGCAGGTCGCCCGAGCGGCGCACGTGCGTGCGCTCGAGCGTCGTGAGCCCGTAGCTGCCGTAGCGGTCGCCGTACACGTCGTCGCCGATCCGGAAGCAGCCGAGGTCGAGCAGGCGCACCGCGGCCGCGCACGCGCGCTCGAGCGGCATGCCGTCGACCGCGAGATCGTCGAGCAGGCGCGGCCGGGAGCGCCCGAGCGCGGCCCCGAAGTCGAGCACCCGGTCGAACTTCGCCGCGTCGCGGCGCGTGCGCCACTGCGGGTGGTACAGGTACTGGCGCCGCCCGGCGTCGTCGGTGCCCACGGCCTGCAGGTGGCCGTTCTCTTGCGGCGTGATCCACACGTCGCGCCACGCGGGCGGGATCGCCAGCGAGCGGATGCGCTCCACGGCCTCGTCGGGCAGCCGGGCGCCCGACGCGTCGAGGTACTGGAAGCCCCGGCCGGCCCTCCGCCGCGTCCAGCCGGGCTGATCCGGGGACGTGCGGCGGAGGCGGACCATGCCGACAGTATCGGTCGGCACCGGGCCCGCTCGCGCGGGCTTGACACCGATCGCGCCGCGCGGGAGCGCGCGAGGCGTCAGAATGAGACGCACGACGGCCGCCGGCGCGTCGGGAACTCCCAGGCGCTCACCCGGCGCGCCGCCCTCGAGCAAGGACCACGATGTCGCAGGCCCTCCCGAAGCAGATCAGCCCCGCGCCCGCCGCGAGCCGGTGGGTGACCGTGCTGTGCTGGCTCACCGTGGTGTTCGAGGGGTACGACATCGTGGCGCTCGGCGCCGCCATGCCGACGCTCACCGGCCCGGTCGGGCTCGACACCGCGGCGATGAACGTCGTCGTCACGCTCTCGCTCGTCGGCGTGGGCCTCGGCGCGGCGACGATGGGGCCGATCTCCGATCGCTTCGGGCGGCGTGTGCCGCTCATCGCGGCGGTGCTGAGCTTCTCGGCGCTCACGCTGCTGCTGCCGCTCTTCCCCGATCCGCTCGCGATGGGGGTGCTGCGCCTGCTCGCCGGCATCGGCCTGGGCGGCTGCATGCCCGTGGCGCTCGCGATGATCCAGGAGGCGGCCCCTCCCGGCCGCCGCGCCCGCGCCAACGGCCTCGTCATGACCGGCTACCACGTGGGCGCGGTGGCGGCCTCGCTCGCCGCGCTCGCCGCCGGCCTGCACTGGGAGTGGCTCTTCGCGGCGGGCGGCGCGCTGGGCCTCGTGCTCGGCGTCGTCATGATCTTTGCGCTGCCCGAGACGGCCGCGCACGTCGCCGGACCGGCGGCCGACGCCGCCCCGCGGGCCCGCGCGCTCGACACCCTCAAGCCGCGCTACCTGCGCATCACCCTCGCGCTGTGGGCGGCGAACTTCATGGGCCTCGTGCTCGTCTACGGCATGAACTCGTGGCTGCCGAAGATCATGACCACGGCGGGCTACCCCGTGGCCGACTCGCTCGTGATGCTCTTCCTGCTCAACGCCGGGGCCCTCGCCGGCATCGTCATCTCGGCGCGCGCCGCCGATGCGCGGGGGATCAAGGGCGTCACGGCGCTGTGGTTCGCCGGCGCGGCGGTGTTCCTGGCCGTCATGTCGATCCGGATCGGCAGCGAGATCGCGCTGAACGCGGTCGTGTTCGTCACGGGCCTGTTCGTCTTCTCCACCTCGGCGCTGCTGTACGCCATGTGCGGCCACGTGTACGAGAAGCACCTCGTGGGCACGGGCCTCGGCCTGGTCTCGGGCGTCGGCCGCCTGGGCGCGATCGTCGGCCCCTACCTCACGGGCGTCATGATCGCGTCGGGCAACGGCTACCCGGGGGTCTTCTTCCTCTACGCCGGCGCCGCGGTGCTGGGCGCGGTCATCGTGCTGCAGCTGCCGCGGCCGAAGCGCGAGTAGCCGCCGGCCGTAGCTGCCCCTTGCGCCGCGGGCGCGGACCCGCGACCGCCCCGGTCCTGCACAACGAAGGAACACGGGTCCGCGGGCGAGCGCGGCCGCGGCGTGTCGCCCTGTCCGTCCCGCGGTTTTCCTTCGTTGTGCGGGACAGAGGCCGGCGGTTGTGCAGGAGGGGACGGGCGCCGCTCGGGCCGCGGCGCTCAGACCCGGGCGCCGGCGCGGCGCGCACCCTCGCCGAGGGACTCGAGCTTGGCCCACGCGATCTGCGGGTGCAGGCGGCCGCCCAGGCCGCAGTCGGTCGAGGCGATGACGCGATCCGGGCCCACGATCCGGGCGAAGCGCTCGATCCGCTGCGCCACGAGGTCGGGGTGCTCGACGAGGTTCGTGGAGTGGCCGATGACGCCCGGGACGAGCACGAGGTCGTCGGGGACGATGTCCTTGTTCTCCTCCCACACCGCCCACTCGTGCTCGTGGCGGGCGTTGGCGGCCTCGAACGAGATCTGCCCGACGTTGGCGCCCAGCACGGTCTTGAGGATGTGCTTCAGCTCGATGTCGGTCGTGTGCGGGCCGTGCCACGATCCCCAGCACAGGTGCAGGCGCACGAGCTCCTTGGGCAGGCCGCGGATCGCCTCGTTGATCGCGTCGATCCGGATCTGCGTGAAGGCGAGGTAGTCTTCCACGCTCGGCTCCGGGTTGATCTGGTCCCAGTTCTCGGCCAGCGAGGGATCGTCGAGCTGCACGATGAGGCCCGCGTCGGTGATCGCCTTGTACTCGTGGTGCAGCGCCGCGCCCCACGCGGCGATGTGCTCCTCGTCGGTGGCGTAGTACCGGTTGGCGATGCGCGCGGCCGACCCGGGCGCGAGCGAGGGGATGAAGCCCTGCTCGCCGGGCCGCAGCGCGGCCGTGAGGTTGCGCACGTCGCTCGCGACGGCGTCGTGGCCGGCGTACGCGATGGGGCCGGTCGTGGCGGGGAACGCGGTGGCGTTGCTGCCGACGCTGATGAAGCTGTTCGGGTCGCTGTAGGCCTCGCGGAAGATCGTCCAGTCCCGGCGGTCGGGGAACGACGTCAGCCGGATGTTGCCGGGCTCGGAGCGCACGGGCTGCTGCGAGAAGATGTCCTCGTCGGTGAGGGTGAGGCCCGTCGCGCGCTGGAACGAGTAGACCCACCACGCGCCGTAGTCGGTCGGCGCCGACATGGCGTGCCCGTACTCGCCGTCGCCCGGCTGCGTGATGCCGGCCCGGCGCTGGCGCTCGACGACGTCGGCCACCGCATCGGCCAGCAGCCCCTCGAACTCCGGCGACGACTTCAGCGTGAAGCCGTCGTCCTCGAACTCGCGCGCCGCGTTGGCGTCGATGAGCGCCTGCGTGCGGGGCAGGCTGCCGGCGGTGGTGGTCTGGATGGTGCTCATGGGGCTCCTTGTCGAGGCGGACGGCCGAACGGGCGGACGATCGTGAGCGTACGCGGATCGCGGCCCGCGTGTCGCGTTCCATGACGCCGCATGACGCGTTCCGTGGCGCCGCGCGACGCGGGACGTGGCGTGGTCACGGGCGCTCCCGCGACCCGGAGCGGATAGGGTGGCGCGTGAGATGAGGGTCACGCGACGCACGCTCCTGCTCGGCGCCGGCACCGGCGCCGTGACGCTGCTGCTCGCGTCGTGCACCCCCGATCCGCCCGCCCCCCGCCCCTCGCCGTCGAGCCCCTCGCCGACCCTCACGCCCGAGGGCGGCGTGCCCGCCCCCGCCGACTTCGCGCGCAGCGCGTGGACGACCGATCCGTTCGCCCGCGGCGCCCGCGCCTATGTGCCGCCGGGGTCGTCCGAGGCCGACAGGGCGCAGCTGGCCCGGCCCCTCGCCCAGCGGGTCTTCTTCGCGGGCGACGCCCTGGGCGACCCCGTCGGATCGCTCACCGCGGCCGCGCAGGACGGCGTGCGCGCGGCGGTCGCGGTCACCGAGGTCGCCGGCGACGGCGAGCGGGTGTTCGTCGTGGGCGCGGGCGTCGCCGGGGCCCGGGCCGCCCGGTTCCTCGCCGACGCCGGGTACGAGGTCACGGTGGTGGAGGCGCGCGACCGCGTCGGCGGCCGGCTGCACACGCTCGACGACAAGGACTGGCCGGTCGTGCCCCAGCTGGGCGCCTGGCTCGTCGACGCCGACGACGACTCGCTGCGCGCGCGCCTCGAGGAGCTCGACGCCGACGTGCGCGACCTGGAGGGCGAGGCCGCCCGCTCGGCCGAGGGCGAGGGCGACGTGCCCTCCCTCGATCCGATCCGGAGCGCCGCGGCGTGGGCGCAGGATCAGCCGGCGGACGTGCCGCTGTCGGAGGCGCTCGCGCAGTCGGGCGCCGATCCCGAGGACCCGGCCGTGGCCGCCGCGCTCGCCGTGCTGGCCGGGCACGCGGGGGCGGATGCCGACGAGCTGTCGGCGTGGTACCCGCCGGCGCTTCCCGGCCCCCGCGCCGCCGCGCTCGGCGACATGGCGCGCCTGGCCGCCGACGCCGTCGACGGGCTGTCGGTCTCGCTGTCGACCTCGGTGCTGGGCGTCTCCTACGACGAGACGGGCGTGAGCCTGCGGCTGGGCACGGGCGAGGCGGTGTCGGCCGACCGCGCGATCCTCACCGTGCCGATCGGCGTGCTGCAGCGCGGATCGATCGAGTTCGATCCGCCGCTGCCCCTCGGCCACCGCAGCGCGATCGCCGCGCTGGGCAGCGGCGCCGTGGAGCAGCTCTGGCTGCGCTTCGAGGAGCCGTTCTGGGCGACCGACGCCGCCGTCTGGCACCTGCTCGACGGCGAGGCGACCCTGCGGACGTGGGTGAACCTCGCCGCCGTCACGGGCGATCCGATCCTCGTGGGCCTCATCGGCGGCGAGGCGGCACGCGCGTTCGCGGAACTCGACGAGGCCGACGCCGTGCAGGCCGCGCTCGACGCGCTCGCGCCGTTCGTCGACGCCTGACCCCGCTCGGTGACCTCAGGCGGTCTCGCGGCGGCTGAGCAGGATGAGCCCGCTCGCCACGCCCGCGAACACCGCGAGGGCGAAGCCGCACGTGCCGGCGAACTCGGCGAAGCCGCTCACCTGGCGCAGGTCGAGGAAGTAGTACGGGTACCAGCCGATGCGCGATCCGCGCCACATCGTGACGAGCCCCCACACGACGGGGAAGGCGAGCACCCACGGCACCACGCGCCAGCGGGCGCGCTGCCGCCCCGGCCCGACGATCCACCCCAGCACCGTCAGCGCCGGCAGGGCGAAGTGCAGCACGTAGTCGGACCACGGCACCCACATGGGGATGCCGCGAAGGTTCGACTGCCACATCAGCACGGCGAACACGAGGCCGGCGGTGATCGTCCAGCTCAGCACGACCGTGCGCACGTCGGTGAGCCAGCGCGGGTCCTCCCGACGCCGCAGCGCCACGACGCCGCCCACGGCCGCGACGATCGTGAAGGCGATGTTCGACTGGATCGTGAGGTAGGCGAAGAAGTTCTGCCCGGCGATCGTCTGCGATCCGAGGCCCCACAGCAGGCGGTGCAGCAGCGCGACGGCACACACGGCGGCGGTCGCGAGGCGCGACACCCCGAACCATGCTCGTGTCGTCACAGGCCCTCCCGCGGCGATCGGGTCGGTCGGGCCCGAGTCTACGGGGCGGCCCCTCGGGGCCCCCGGGCGCGCGGTCGTCCGGCCGGCGCCCGGGACCGTCTCAGGCGCGGGCGATGCCGGCCGGGACCTCGTACCGGCGCGGGTTGCCGAACCGGTGCGCCGTGATCGAGACGGCCTGCTCGCGCAGGAACGGCAGCAGCTCCACGCGGCCGGCCGAGACGACGGGGCCGTCGTAGACCGCGACGTTCGGCGCGCCGCCCGTGGCCTCGCACACCGCCGCCGCCGATCCGCCGATGAGGCGGATGCGGCCGCCCGTCGACGCGAGCGCGGCGGCGCGCGCCGCCCACCCCTCGCCCGACTCGACCGCGAGCTCCACGCCGGAGGTCGCGAGGTAGGCGCGCACGCCCGCCGGGGGCTCCGCGGCCGCGCTCACCGCCACGGGCGATCCGGCGCGCAGGCCGGCCGCGACCACGCGCACGAGCTCGGCGGCGCGGCCGCCCTCGGCGCGCACCGTGACCGGCACCGGCAGGTAGCGCAGCACGTTCTGCTCGAGCTGCAGCCCCTGCACGTCGCGCGCCAGACCGAACTCGTCGGCCACGGCCGCGATGTCGGTGCGCAGCGCGGCGGTGAGCCAGGCGGCGTCCTGCGCCGAGTCCGCGCCCGCCTCGGCCACCGCGGCGACGGCGCGCCGCGCGGCCGGGTCGAGATCGGCCCCGCCCGCGCGCACGGGCGCGTCGCGCCACGTGCCGAGCCCGAACAGGTAGCTCGGGCCGCCGGCCTTCGTGCCCGCGCCGATGGCCGACTTCTTCCAGCCGCCGAACGGCTGGCGCTGCACGATCGCGCCGGTCGTGGCGCGGTTGACGTACGCGTTGCCCGCCTCCACGCGATCCAGCCACGTGGCGATCTCGTCGGGGTCGAGCGCGTGCAGGCCCGACGTGAGGCCGTACTCGACGGCGTTCACGATCTCGATCGCCTCGTCGAGCGTCTCGGCCGTCATGATCCCGAGCACCGGGCCGAAGTACTCCGTGCGGTGGAACTCGCTGCCCGGTCGCACGCCGTCGCGGATGCCGGGCCGCCACAGCGCGCCGGCCTCGTCGAGCCGCTCCGGCTCGCGCAGCCACGACTGGCCGGGCTCGAGCTGCGTCAGGGCGCGCAGCAGCTTGCCCGAGGCCGGCTCGATGAGGGGGCCCACGCGCGATTCGGCCTGCCACGGCATGCCGACCGTGTAGCCGTCGACGGCGTCGAGCAGCTGGCGCCGGAACCGCTCGCTCTTCGCGACGGATCCGACGAGCACGACGAGCGACGCGGCCGAGCACTTCTGGCCCGCGTGCCCGAAGGCCGAGTAGGCCACGTCCTTGGCCGCGAGGTCGAGGTCGGCGCTCGGCGTGACGATGACCGCGTTCTTGCCGCTCGTCTCGGCCAGCAGCGGCAGATCGCGCCGCAGCGAGCGGAACAGCTCGGCCGTCTCGTACGCGCCGGTGAGGATGACGCGCTCGACCCGCTCGTGTGCGATGAGGCGCGAGCCCAGCTCGCTCTCGTCCACGTGCACGAGCCGCAGCACGTCGCGCGGCACGCCGGCCTCCCACAGCGCCTCGGCCAGCACGGCGCCGCAGCGGGCGGCGTTCGGCGCCGGTTTGAGGATCACGGGCGAGCCGGCGGCGAGGGCGGCGAGGGTGGATCCGGCGGGGATCGCGACGGGGAAGTTCCACGGCGGGGTCACGACCGTGAGGCCGACGGGCTCGAACGCGGCGCCGTCGACGTCGGCGAGCCGCTCGGCGCTCTCGGCGTAGTAGTGCGCGAAGTCGATCGCCTCCGAGACCTCGGGGTCGCCCTGCTCGATGACCTTCCCGGTCTCCGATCCCATGACCTCCAGCAGCTCGGCGCGGTGGGCCTCGAGCACGTCGCCGGCGCGGTGCAGGATCGCGGCGCGGGCCTGTGCCCCGAGCTCGCGCCACGCGGCGCCCGCCCCCGCGGCGCCCTCGACGATGCCGTCGAGCGCGGCGGCGTCGGTCACGGTGTGCGCCGCGAGCGTGTCGGCGCCGAGGGTCGATCCCTCCATCCGGGAGCGGATGCCGGCCGCCCACTCGCGGTTGGCGGCGAGGCTCGGGTCGGTGTCGGGCGTGTTCGCGAAGCCGTCGCGCGGTCCGGCCGGCTGCGGCTCGCGGCGATCCTGCACGCGGTTGGGGGCGGGCACCTCGCGCGGCATGAGCTCGATCGAGGCGAGGAAGCGCTGCTTCTCGCGCTCGAACAGCGCCGGGTCGGTGTCGAGGTCGAACACGGCCGACATGAAGTTCTCGGGGCTCGCGCCCTCCTCGAGCCGGCGGATCAGGTACGCGATCGCCACGTCGAACTCGTCGGGGTGCACGACGGGCGTGTACAGCAGCAGCGAGCCCACCTCGCGGCGCACGACGGCCGCCTGCGCGGTGGCCATGCCCAGCAGCATCTCGAACTCCACGCCCGCCTCGGCGCCGCGGCGGCGGGCCAGCAGCCACGCGAGCGCGATGTCGAAGAGGTTGTGGCCCGCCACGCCGATGCGCACGCTGCGCACGCGCTCGGCGGTGAGCGCGTAGTCCAGCACCGCCTTGTACGACGCGTCGCTGTGCTGCTTGCTCTGCCAGGTGGCCAGCGGCCAGCCGTGCGTCTCGGCGTCGACCTGCTCCATCGGCAGGTTCGCGCCCTTCACGACGCGCACCTTGATGGGCGCGCCGCCGCGCGAGACGCGCTCGGCGGCCCACTCCTGCAGGCGGATCATCGCCCCGAGCGCGTCGGGCAGGTACGCCTGCAGCACGACGCCGGCCTCCTGCTCGAGGAACTCGGGCCGCGACAGGATCGAGGTGAAGACCGCGAGCGTGAGGTCGAGGTCCTTGTACTCCTCCATGTCGAGGTTGATGAAGGTGCCGCGCTCGCGCGCGCCCTCGTACAGCGGCAGCAGGGCATCGACCGCGTCGCGCACCGCCTCGTCGAAGGCCCACGGGCTGTGCGGCGCGACGGTCGACGAGACCTTGATCGACACGTAGTCGACGTCGTCGCGCTCGAGCAGCCGGCGCGTGCCGGCCAGGCGCCGCTCGGCCTCGCGGCGGCCCAGGATCGCCTCGCCCAGCAGGTTCACGTTCAGGCGCGTGCCCTCGCCGCGGATGCGCGCGAGGGCGGCGCCCAGCTTCTCGTCGCGGGCGTCGACGATGAGGTGGCGCACCATGCGCCGCAGCACGGCGCGGCTGGCCGGCACGACGACGCCCGGCAGGATCGGCGCGAACGCCGCGCCCAGGCGGATGAGGCCGCGCAGCGGGGCGGGCAGGAACGACGGGATGAGGGGGACGAGCTGGGTGAGGTTGCGCGCCGCCACGCGCGTGTCCTCGGGGCGCACGACGCCGTCGACGAAGCCGACCGTGAACGCCAGGCCGTTCGGATCGCGCAGCACGCCGGCCAGGTTGCGGGCGGCGGCGTCGACGCGCTCGCCGCGGGCCGCCTCGAGCCAGGTGCGCACGAGCGCGATGGCCTCGTCCGCCAGCGCGGGATCGATGCCGGACGGATCGGGGGCGGCGGGCTGCGGGGCGGCGGGCGAGTCGATGGTCATGCGGGGCCTTTCTCGGGTGGGGCGCGTACCAGTGTGCGGCCCGAGACAGTTCGACAAAAGCGACCCGTTTCGAAGGAAACCGTTCGATACCATCGAATGGTGACGGAGGCCTGGAGCACGCGGCGCCTGCAGCTGCTGCGCGAGCTGCAGCAGCGCGGCACGATCGCCGCCGTCGCGGCCGCCCTGAGCTACAGCCCGTCGACCGTGTCGCAGCAGCTCGCGCAGCTGGAGCGCGAGGTGGGCGTGCCGCTGCTGCAGCCCGACGGGCGGCGGGTGCGGCTCACGCCCCATGGCGAGGCGGTGGCCGCCCACGCGGCCCGCGTGCTCGCCCTCGAGGAGGAAGTGCGCGCCGATCTCGACGCCCTCGCGCCCAGCGTCGGGACGGTCCGGATCGCCGCGCTGCAGACTGCGGCGCGCGCCCTCGTGCCGCGCGCGCTCGAGATCCTCGCCGCCGAGCGACCCGGCCTGCGCGTCGAGGTCGCCGTCGTGCCGCCCGAGGCCGGGCTGTTCGAGGTCGAGGCGCGCGGCTACGACCTGGCGATCGCCGAGCAGTACCCGGGACACACCCGCCCGCACCGCGAGGGGCTCGATCGCGAACTCCTCGGCGCCGATCCGATCCGCCTCGCCGCGGCGCCGGGCAGCCACCTCGCCTCGCTCGCGGAGGCGCGCGACGCGGCGTGGGTGATGGAGCCGGAGGGCACCGCCGCCCGCGCGTGGGCCGTGCAGCAGTGCCGGGCCGCCGGCTTCGAGCCCGACGTGCGCTACGCCGCCGCCGACCTGCTCGCGCACATCCGGCTCATCCAGGCCGGGCACGCCGTCGGCCTGATCCCCGACCTCGCGATCGCCGAGGACGACGCCCGCGTGCGCCTCGTGGACCTGCCCGCGTCGCCGCACCGCGAGATCTACACCTCGGCGCGCACCTCGGCCCACGCCTCGCCCGCCGTGCAGGCGGCGCGCGGCGCGCTGCGGACCGCGTTCGCCGAGCTGCGCCACGACCACGCCCCCGCGCTCTCGCGCGCCCTCGTCGACGGGCACGCCGAGGGCTCTTCAGCGACGTCATAGCGACGCTTGCTGTGCTGTTCGCATGCGCAGTACCACGCCGATTCCGGAGTCCTCCTCCCGCACCGACGTCCCGCCGCGCGAAGACCGAGCGGCGCGTCCCGACGCCCGCGCCGAGCGCGCCGCGCGCCGCGCCCGGCGCCGCGACGA
>NZ_JBMDJT010000055.1:0-12387 GCF_057809335.1 Microbacterium sp. FG3
CGAACCGGGACTCGTCGGCAGCCAGCTTGACGAGTTCGGGCTCAACGGCCCGCCACACCGTCTTCCACGACGTGCCCAGCTGTCGGGCCAGGCCCGCGATCGTGGCGTGCTCGCGGCGCAGCTGCCCGATCGCCCACGTCACCGCGCGCATGGTGATCGACCCGCGCGCGGCGACCAGGGTCGGGACCTGCTCCACGAACGTCCTCCTCATGCAGTCGGGATCATCACAACGCCACACCCGCTGCCGCCAGATCAGTCGCACCCGCGTCGCGCCGGGCACGTCGTGAAGAACGCGGCGGCGGCGACCCCGACCGACAGCGAGCACCCCGCACGACGGGCAACCGGCCGGCGCCGCGGGCTCGAGACCGTCACCACCAGCAGCCCGTCCAGACGCTCGACCGCCTCGACATGGACGCCGTCGAGACCGAGCAGCAGATCGCAGCGGGAACACGGGCAAGCGGCAGAGCGCGCATCAGCGCACCCCGAACTATGGTGAGACACGTCGAGGTCCTCGGTTGGAGCAGCAGTTGGCGCTACTGATCCTCGGGGACCTCGACCCCTACCCGCCCGAACTCACCCGGCGAGCCTCACCCCCCACCGAATGTCCGAAGAGCCCCTTTAGTTGGAGCAACTCCCCGAGTGAGAGCCATTCGAGAGGGTCGCGCAATTGCTTGACCGACGTGGCGCCCATGTATGCCGATTCGCTCGCTCGCTCGAGCACTTTTTCCGGAAGGTCGCCGTTCAGGCACTGCGTGCGCCAGTTCTCCGCCCATGCGGCGATTGCGCGCCGACGCACTTCGCGTCGGATGATCCGCTCGATCTTCCAGAGTCCCGAACTCACCTCGGCAAGCTGCTGCTGAGGATCGAGGGCATCCGCGAGAACCTCGTCGAGCGCCTTCTTGAGCGGTCCGAGATGCTTCGGAAAATTCCATGTCCGAGTCGCACCGTCGGGCGCTGTAAGGCTGGAACCATCCAGCGCCTCAAGCTCCCTCGCGTTGAGCAGGCCCAGCGCGCTCTGGCCAATCAGCAGGCTCTCGTACACGACACGATCGAGAGACGCAGCCAGGTCCATACCGAGTTCTGTCAGCGCCCGGCACAGTACGTCGGCCGGGGAGGCGCCGTCTTCAACGCACGTTGGCCACTCGTGAGCGCCTGTGCTCTTGACGACCGGAGCATGCGCCAGGCTGGCGTCGTCAAGGAGCGAACTCCCGACCACTGGAGGGAAAGCAATCCGAGGCGCCCGGGAGAGGAGGATGACCCTGCCGCCGGCCTCGACGTCGCTGAAGACGCGCTCGCGTAGCGCACCCATCTGAGTGGCCTCACTCTGCATCGTGAGCGACTCCATCCCGTCGATCACGACTGTTCCGGTGGTAAGTGGGCCATCTGGCTGCAAGTAGTCCCGGACGCGCGTCACGTTCACCTGCGAAGCCCCCAGAGCGCGGCGGGCTGGCTCGTTGCTCGAGCCCAGCTGCAGGAACACGACGCGGAGTTGCTCCGCTTTTCGGTGAACGCCCAGTATCCAGTCGGAGTAGTCGGTCGCGCTCATACGAGCTCCAGGATCACGCTGACTTCGAACTCGCCGTCCTGTTCGTGAATCAGACCCAGGTCCTTCAGTCGACGAACTGCGACGTGCTCGCTGGATGCGAGTTCCTTGAAGTCGGCTGCACTGTCCATCAGCACGTCCAGCATGACGGCCTCGTTCGCGTAGTAGCGCTTGACGTGTTGGACCATCTCCTCAATGTTGCCTTGGACGCGACTCTTCCAATCATCAAGTTCTGTGAGCACGGAAGCGCGAGTCATCGTACGTTGGAAGACGTCGGTCGGAAGGTGCTGCACGACGGCTGAGCTCAGATTTCGATACAGATAGGCGTGACCACCGGACGCCTCGTGGAGTGCCTCGAGCGCACCAGGTTCGATCTGGATGCCCATCTTGCCGCCGACGGTGCTCGCGAGATCGTCCGCCTCTTCTCGCTCCAGCGGCTTCACGTACACGGCCTTCGCCCAAGAGAAGAGGGGATTCGGTCGACCATACAGTCGTCCACCTTCAACGATGGCGCTTGTAAGGCCGGACAGCACGAAGGTGAAGTTCTCAGACTCCTGCACGATGCTCCTGAGGGCCGATAGCAGCTGCGCAATGCGTGGCATGTCGCCTTCAGCGATATCGATGCGATCCGCTGGGGTCAAGTACTCGATCTCGTCCAGGAGGAGCAGGATCCTATGCCCGTCTTTGTGGAGATGCTTGAGTATCGCCTGGAGAGCGTTCTTCAGGTCGAGGATGCTCGGGCGTTCCTGCAGCTGCGAAAGCTCTTGGGTGCGCAGCTTGTGAGCTTTGAGTTCAGCAATCAGTCGTCGACGCAGATCGCTGACGATGTCGTCGGTGGGGTCTTCCGGCGGAGAGGGGAAGGCCTCCAGGTCCATGAGGACGGTCACCACTTTGTCCTCTTGCAACTCCTCCTTAAGCTGCATGAGGATGCTCGTCTTGCCCGACTTCCGCAGTCCGAAGACGCCTGTGACTCGCTGGTTGAACACGTCGTCACGCATCGACTGCAGCAGTGTCCTGCGGCCGAAGAAGCTCGCGCCATACACGGGAGTCGTCATGTAGAAGAGGTCTCGGGCATAGATGTAGTCGCGAAGAAGGGTAATTAGCGAGAGTTCGTCTTCGTCGTCAATCAAGAGCGGGATCGCTAGTTTCGCGGGGCGCGACCAGTCGTTCAGTTTGATCTGTAGACGCCGATCGGGCGACCACATGAAGAAGATGTCCGGAGTGATGGAACGATCGGCGCCACCGAGCTCGCGGGCCGCAGCCTGGAAGGTCCGGCCCTGGAGATCCTCATGCGGACTGTAGAAGATCATCACCTCGCGGGTAAACCCAAACCCGGCCTCGATCGCTCCACTGAATCGCACATGGACGATCGCGCAGTCCCTGAAGCCATCCTGACGGCAGAACCCCGCGTAGACCACCTGGGAGCCAAGACTTCGCAGAGCGTCGATGTGGTCACGCAGGACCGGGTACTTGTATCGAACGCGCTCGACGTTTGCCAGCAGGTCTGGGTGCTGGGGCGCCGCCACAGCGCCCGATCGCCAGCCGAACTGTCGAGTGGATGGTGCGGTCGGATCGAATCCCGGCCGATCGACATGCGGGTCTACGTGCTCACGTCGCATCGGCGATGGCCGAGGCGAACCGGGTCGAGGGGGTCGGGCACCGAACGACGCCCTCACCTTGCGAGCAACTGGAGCTTCTATCGATGAAGACGGGCTCTTGACGAACTCACCAAGTTCTCGCAGACGGACCAAGACGGCCTTTGCGTCGACTCCCAGTTCGGCGGCGAGCTCGTGCACTCGCATCTTCGCCATCTGTTCTCCGCTCGTGGTCACTTGGCCCGCTGTGTCTGCCAGGGGCTGTGCATTACCGGCGAAGCCGGGTTGCCAGATCAGTCTGTTGCATGCTGCAGACACCGGCTGCGATGACACGGCTCGATATATCAGTCGCCGTCCGCCGTCCCACCGAGGCGGCGCGCCTTGAGCAGCACGTTCATGTGCCTCGGGTGGGCTACCCATTGAGTTGTGATCGGTCCAGCGCGTCGAGTGAAATGGCCTTCCACCGGCTGCTAGGCCTTGCTGGGCCTCGGGCCAAACGGGGTCCAGGCCCATGCCCGCGACGAACGTCACGCAGCGCTGGATGTCGATGAGGTCTTCTGGGGCCGCTTTCAGCCGCTTGAAGTGTGCGATGCCATGAGGCGAGCATCTCACGACGGGCGAGACTTCCTGAGCGAGAGCAACCACTCGACTCGAACAGGCTCTGACCCAATCAGTGGACACAAATTCACCGGTGTGAGAGACTACTCCGTTCGCCAAACGAAGGGTCTGGCCGATGTCACACTCTGACGGCAACACGGACTGGGGGCGGATCATCCGCGACATGATCGCGCGTAGCACCGACTCTGCCCCCACCGAGCCCGGGGTCTACCGGATGCCGTGTGGGAACTGCTACGTCGACTTCTTCCTCGCCTCGGACGGCACCGAACGGTGGCTCGTCCCAGGCGATGAGCGCAGCTACACCCGCGACACCGTGGCCATCGCTCGCCACGGCGAGCACCCGTGGGAGCGGATGTACACCCTCGGCCATGCCGCCGCCGAGATCCGCCGCCGCGCGACCGCCGACGGCACACCCGTTCTTGTCCTGATCGATGAGCTGGCAGCGGTCGCCGCCACGGAGGATGCGGCGGAAGACGAGGAAATCGCCCGTATCGCCCGGGAGCGTCCCGCCGACAGTGCGGAGGTGGCGCGCTCCGATCTCGCCCGGAAATTCGGGATCGATCTCGACGAACTCTAGGAACATCTAGCGGTGTCTACCGAAACGCTAGACACCGCTAGATTCTGCTAGACATCCGTCACATGCGAGGAGCGTTAGCCGTGAGTGAGTCGTGGTGGGCGCGGATGTTCCGGCGGCGCGGAAACGACGAAGGACCCGGCGACCGGGGTCGCGCGGGTCCTTCGTGACGTGGGGTGCTCAGCCGATGTAGTCGGCGAGGTCCTGCTCGAGGGCGAACTTCGGCTTGGCGCCGATGATCGTCTTCTCGACCTGGCCCTTGTTGAAGACCTTCATTGCCGGGATCGACGTGATCTGGTACTCCATGGCGAGCTGCGGGTTCTCGTCGACGTTGAGCTTCAGAACCGTGATCTTCTCGGGGTTCTCGGTCTGGATCTCGTCGAGGATGGGGCCGACCATGCGACAGGGTCCGCACCACGCCGCCCAGAAGTCCACCAGGACGGGGCCTTCGGCGTCGATGACGTCCTGCTGCCAGGTGCTCTCACTCGTGGCCTTGGCGGTCATATGTCTGTCTCCTTAGGAATCGACACGTGGGTGTCAGAGGGGAAAACGCAGCGGATGCCGCAATTGTTCCGCGCTCAGGCGGGGGTCGGCAGCCCGTCGATCAGTGCGGCGTCCTGCGCGGGGGCACCCGCGTCGCCGCGCGCGGCGAGGTAGTGCTCGAGGTCGAGGGCGGCGACCGTGCCGCTGCCGGCCGCGGTGACGGCCTGGCGGTAGGTCGGGTCGATGACGTCGCCCGCGGCGAAGACACCGGGGACGGAGGTCTTCGAGGTGCGGCCGTCGACCCACACGGTGCCGTGCTCGGTGATGTCGAGGACGTTGTGCACGAGGTGCGTGCGGGGGTCGTAGCCGATCGCGACGAACACGCCGTCGAGGGCGAGGTCGCGCTCGGACCCGTCGACGGTGTCGCGCAGACGCACGCCGGTCACGGCATCCTCACCCAGGACGTCGATGACCTCGGCGTTCCAGACGAACTCGATCTTCTCGTTGGCCTTGGCGCGGTCCTGCATGATCTTCGAGGCACGCAGCTCGTCGCGACGGTGGATCACGTAGACCTTCGAGGCGAACTTCGTGAGGAACGTCGCCTCTTCCATCGCGGAGTCGCCGCCGCCGACGACGGCGATGACCTTCTCGCGGAAGAAGAAGCCGTCGCACGTGGCGCAGTACGAGACGCCACGGCCCGACAGGCGGGTCTCGCCCTCGATGCCGATCTTGCGGGGCGCGGAACCGGTGGCGAACACGATCGCCTCGGCCTCGTGCGTCTCGCCGCGGCCGAGCGTGACGGTCTTGATGTCGCCCGAGACGTCGAGCGACACGACGTCGTCGTACACGACCTCGGCGCCGAACTTCTCGGCCTGCTCCTGCATCTTGGTCATGAGGTCGGGGCCCATGATGCCCTCGGGGAACCCGGGGAAGTTCTCGACCTCGGTCGTGTTCATCAGCTCTCCGCCGGCCTCGACCGAGCTGGCGACGACGAGGGGCGACAGGTTCGCGCGCGCCGCGTAGATCGCCGCGGTGTAGCCCGCCGGACCCGAGCCGATGATGATGACCTTGCGCACGATGATTCCTCTCTTCGTCTGGGCGATGTTCGCGCCCGGACAGTTCAACCCATGGTAGCCGCGTGGCATTCCACGGACCGGGGGCTCACCGGCCCGGCAGGAAGCGGCGGACGGCACGGAACGCCACGCCCAACTCGGGGGTGCGAAACAGGGCCAGGATGCCGCCGTAGACCAGCAGTGTCACACCGCCGATGAGCGCGGCGCCGAGGAGTCCGGGGAGACGCTCGGAGACGGCCCACCCCTCGACCCCGCCGAGAAGGAGGAAGACGGCCCACCCCGCGGCCGCTGCAGGGACGGCCGCGAGCAGGAAGCGCAGGACTCCGCGGAACGCCGCACCGAGACCGAGCGGACCGATCTTCCGCCGCAGGAGGGTGATCGCGAGTGCGAACTGCAGGATGTTCGCCACGGACTGTCCGAGGGCGATCGCGAAGGCGAGCCAGGTCAGGGGCAGGATGCCGGCGTGGACGAGCGCCGACGCGGCCAGAGCCGTCGCGATGACGAGCGCCGCCTGCACGAGCGTGTACACGAAGGGAGTGCGGGTGTCCTTGAGGGCGTAGAAGGTGCGCTGGATGCCGAACTGGAACGACAGCGGCAGGAGCGCGAGCAGGTACGCGCCTAGGACCCAGGCGAAGGCGACGGCGTTGTCCGGCGTTGTCGTGAACAGGCGCGCCAGCGGCACGGAGGCCACGGCCATCGCGGCGAGGATGCCGACCATGAAGATGCCGACGGTCCGGGTGAGCGAGGACAGGTCGGCGGTGACCGCATCCGTCCGTCCCTCCGCGACGTGCTCGCTGAGCTTCGTGTAATACGGGGTCCCGAGGGAGAGGACGATGACGGAGAACGGGAGCATGAACAGGAGCCACGCGTTCTGCAGCGTCGCCCCGGCCGCCGCGGGACCCGAGGCGGCACCCACGATGTTGATCTGGAAGGCGCCGGCGATCTGCCCGACGACGACCATGAGGAACGTCCAGCCGGCGAGGCGGCCGATCTGGCGGAGGCCGATGCCCCGCCAGCCGAAGTCGGGCCGCACGTGCAATCCCGCTCGCCGCCAGAACAGGAACAGGATGCCGGCCTGCACGACGATCCCGAGGGTCGCGGTGCCGCCCATCAGCGCGATCATGCCCGCCGTCCAGCCCGAGGCCGACTCGTAGGTGCCGAACAGCACGATGAAGACGCCGAAGCCCGCGATCGAGATCAGGTTGTTCACGATCGGCGACCAGGCGAACGGCCCGAAGATGCGGTTCGCGTTGAGGATCTCGCCCACGAGCGCGTACAGCCCGTAGAAGAGCAGCTGCGGCAGACACCAGTAGGCGAGGGCGAGGGTGAGCGTCTTCGCCGCCGGGTCGGTGAACCTCCCCGCGTAGATCTCCACGAGCACGGGCGCCGCCACGACGGCGACGATCGTGACGACCAGCAGGGCGAGGACGCCCAGGGTCAGCAGTTTCGACACGAAGGCGCTGCCGCGGTCGTCGTGCGTCTTCACGGCCTTGACGATCTGCGGGACGATCACCCCGGCGAGGAGCCCCGAGGAGATGAGCGCGAACACCGAGTTCGGCAACTGGTTCGCGATCGCGAACGAGTCCGCAGCCTTCGCGCCGACGGTGCCGACGGCGACCGTGAGCACGATGTTGCGGATGAGTCCCGTGATGCGGGACGCCATAGTGCCGGCGGCGACGGTGGCGCTCGCGCGTCCGAGGCCGGCCATCAGGGGGCCACCGGCATCCGCTTGCGCCGTCGGACCGTCCGGATGACGCCGAGGACGAGGAGGGCGGACACGAGGACGGTGAGGATGACGAGGGCCACCGACTCCCATTCGGCGCGCACCGACACCTCGACGGTCTCGCTCCGCCCGATATCGACGCCGGACGGGGTGCGCAGCTGCAGGTCGACGGAGGATTCGCCGCTGCCCACGAGGGCGGAGACGGGGATCGCGACGCGGCTGGTCTGCTGGGCGCCGATCTCGACCTCGGTCGTCGACTCGATCACCAGACGCGCGTCACCGGGCGAGGCGAGCAGGTCGACACGGGCCGGCCACGGCAGGTCGTTGCGGACGGTGAAGACGAGGGGCGCGGAGGTCCCGGCGAGGGTGATGGGGCCGCCGAGGACGAGGGCGACGCCGTCGGTCCAGGTGGCGATGCGCTCGCGCTGCGCCTGGATCGCGGCATCCCATCCCTCGCGGTCGTCGAGCCACGCGTTTCCGAGCAGCTGCAGCTCGGTCGCCCGCTCCGACGAGGTGAGCAGCGTCGGGTCGCCGAGCACACCCGAGATGCGCTGCAGACCGCCCTGCGCGGCGCGGAACCCGTCGATCACCGCGACGCGGTCCTGGTCGGCGGGGACGGAGTCGACGTCGACCGCAGTGGCGGGAGCCGCGAGGAGGCCGTCGAGATCGGTCGCCGTCCAGCCGGGGAGCCCGGTCGCCGCGTCGATCGCGCCGCGCAGGGCAGCCTGGGACCGACCGTTCGCGCGGTCGACCGTGACGAGCAGGGGGTCGGCGAGGTCGCCTACGGCCGCCCGCGCCGTGAACTCCGCCAGGAGCGCTCCGCGGGCGGTGTCGGCATCGGTCGCGGAGGCGTCCTCGAGCAGGCGCGAGAGGCCGGCGTCGTAGACGAGCAGGTCCGTGTCGGCCGAGACCGCGTGCGCCCCGGCATCCGATCGCACCACCGAGCTCGGCAGGAGCGTGACGGGCGCGTCATCGCCGCCCGTCACGGCGCCCAGGGCGGCGACGGTCTCGGCGCCGGCAGCGGCTCTGGCGCGAGGAAGGCCTCCGTGTCCCCCAGCGGCGGCGGCGCAAACGCGTCGGATCCTCGACCGTCGACGCCCCGGCAGCGGTCGCACCGAATCTCGTGTGGGCGGTGGACTTCCAGTTCGATGCCGACGAGCAGGGCCGCCCGATCAAGATCTGCTCCATCGTCGACGAACACACCCGTGAGTGCATCGGAGGGCTTGTCGAGCGGTCGATCACCGCGGACCGACTCACTGCCCACCTCGAGGACCTCGTCGCCGTCCGCGGCGCGCCCGCGGTGCTCAGATCAGACAACGGCCCGGAGTTCATCAGCGACGCGATGGCCGACTGGGCCGGCACCCGCACCGGCCTGTCCTACATTCCGCCCGGCTCGCCCTGGCACAACGGGTACGTCGAGTCGTTCAACAGCAGGCTCCGCGACGAGTGCCTGAACATCAACAGCTTCTACTCGCTGCTGCACGCCCAGGTCGTGATCGGCGACTGGAAGACCGAGTACAACCATGACCGCCGGCACTCATCGCTCGGATACCTCGCACCGGTCGACTACGCTCGGCAATGCACCCATCAACTGGAAACCGACGACTCGCACAGCGACCGGACCGAATGAAGGGGGCGGCCCAGAGTATCCGTGGTTCGACTTCGACCGAGTCGACTACGTCACCGCGGACACCCACTTCAGCCACGCCCGGATCAGCGAACTCGCGGACCGTCCATTCACCACCGTCAACGAGATGAACACCGAGCTCATCCGCCGCTGGAACGAGACGGTCGCCCCGACAGATGTGGTGCTACATCTCGGGGATGTCGCGCTCGGGCCGATCGAGGAATCGATCACCCTCACCGCGCAGCTGAACGGTCACCGGTACCTCGTCCCCGGGAACCATGACCGGGTCTCACCAGCGACACAGTCCAGGAAGGCGATCGAACGGTTCGCGCCGCTCTACGAGGCGGCCGGGTGGACGATTCTGCCGGAGGTCATCGAAGGCACCCGGCACGGCTACCGGATCCTCGCATCCCACTACCCGTACAAGGGCGACTCGCAGGAGTCGGACCGACACACGTCGCACCGGCCCCGCTGGGACGATGGGATCCCGCTGTTGCACGGTCACACGCACGCACGCGACCACGGCCCGAATGGGCACCAGTTCCACGTCGGCGTCGACGCCCACGCATACGCGCCCATCCCGTTCACCGTCATCGACGAGTGGGTCCGGGGCCTACCGGATGTCGAGCCGTGGCTCGATGTGGCGGTCCGTGAAGCCCGTCAACTCCTCGCCAACCTCGACGCCACCGAAACCTCGAACTCCGACGCGATGTTCTACACGATGGGCTACAACGAACTGCGCGTCGCGCTGGAGGAACTCCTCGGCGCGCTCTACTCTTCCCACCCCGACTCCCCCGGGAACACCGCCAAGGCTTAGGACTGCCTCGGACGCGCTTTCGGCGCGGGCGACGGTATGAACAGTTCGCCTGCCGCGGGGCCGGATCGGAGGGTCCGCGGTTCTCGTCGGAAGCGGATCCATCCACAACGCTGCCAGTGCACCATCGTCAGGTACCGCGGCGACGACGACGTCCAGGCAGCCTGATGCTCCGCGGCGCTGAGATCGTGCGACGCGAGCTCCGGGAATACTTCCCGGAAGGTCGGGGATTGGCCGTGTTCGCGGGCGTAGCGATGGAGGAATGTCACAGCGCGACGCGCCCACACCGGCGCCGTCTCGTCAGCGGTGAGTTCAATGAACAGCGGCGCGAGGTGAGGTGCCGACCACGGCTTGTCCTCCCGGCCTGAGTCGGCCGACACCACGCATTCCTTGCCCTCGACCGTCATCGCAGAGATCCCACCCCGGACTCAGCTCCGGTCACGGGTGTCGTCGGGTGCGCGTTGCGTGTCGGCGGGACCCGCAGGCTCCTCGCCCTGATCTCGTCCTCCAGCTCGGCTGCTGGATGAACCCGCATCCATGACTGCCTTCAGCGCCGTGGTGTACTTCTCTCCTGTCACCTTCACGCGTTCCCGCGCGTCGTGCCGCAGCCGACTGGAAGTTCGTTTCTTCTGCGTCATGCCGACGTCCTTCGCGTGTCTGGAATTCGAGTATTCGTCGATGGCTCGACGGGAGTGCTGCGACGGAGTCCGTGAGCCTGTGATGGGCCCCGCGGGGCGGGCGGGTCAGATCGTTGCCTGCCTGCGTCCGAGGTAGACCCGTTGATGCGCGCCCCGCGTGGGCGGACCGGGATGCCGGCGCTATGCAAATGCCGGTTGATGGTCATCTCGCTACAGCCGGCGAGCTGCGCGATCTGTGCGATGGTCCAGTGCTTCGTTTCATAGTGATCGCGGAGCCAACGGGGGTCGAGGTCGAAGGTGCGGGGTCGTCCCCTTCGAGTCCGGGTGCCCGCGTCGGCGAGAATGCGACCCACTGTCTGCCGAGACACCCTCGTGTCTGCGGCGATCGTGTAGGTGGAAGCTCCCGCCGCGTACACCTGCGTCAGCCGGTCTGGTGGCATGGCTTCTGTCGCTGTCGCTCGTGCCGGCCGGATGGGCGGCCACGACGGCGCGATCTGGGGTCCGACTTCCGGGAGCTGAGGGGTGGGTTCGGGTGTCCAGGTGACGGGCTCCTGAATGCCGTTGGCGACGAGGAACTCTGCGGCGATCTGATCGAGCGCCGCCCGCACCGCCGGCGGGAGCTCCTCTACGAAGCGGGCTACGGCGGGCGGGCTCGCCCTGGTCGTGTGCCACGCCGTAGGCATCGCACGCAGCGGGTTCCCGGAGAGTTCTTGGTACAGGGCTGCGCGCGCCAACTCCCAGCGTCGTCCGCTCCCTGGGGACACGCCCGCGTCCCGGCAGAGCTGCCCCCACTGTGATTCGGGCAGGAGATCGGTGTAGTCGAGGTGGCGGCGGCGGGCGTAGTCGATGGGCACGTCTTGCGTGTCCAATAGAGCTGCCAGGCGGAGGACCGCGTGCAGGGTCGTCACGTGGTGAGTGCTGCGGCCCAGCTCACGCATCACGTGCGTCACCTGCCGTGACGGTGCGTGCGGATCGAGCAGCGCGAGCGCGGCGGAGTGTGTGAGCCTCGTGCCGGTAAACACGACCGCTGCTGCCAGCGCGGACGCGGCGATCTCGTTGTCGACCCGCAGTGGGGCGTACTGGGCGATCCAGTCCCCCCACAACTGTGCCGGCACTTTCCGTGCTCGCTCTTCCGGGCTGACGCCCGACGGCGGTGCGGACTGCAGAAACACGGTGGGGCGGCGGCGGCGACCCAGCGCGGCCGCGATCAGGGTCTGTAGTTGTGGTGTGTGCGCGGTGTACGACGTGCTGTGCGCCAGCCGCCCCTGCAGCAGGGAGATGATCGCGGCCGGATTGGTCAGTGCGCGGTGACCGAGGGTGGTGCCGACAGCGGCCCCGACGGCAGAGTCTGGTCGCGCCCGGATCGCCCTCGTCCAGTCCTCGCTCATCTCGAACAGCCCAATGAGCTCCCGGCCCAGCGGGCTCGCGTCGATGCTGTGACCGCCGACGATTGCGTCCCGCGCGGTGCGGGACAGTAGCCGAATGTCTTCCAACACAGGCACGGCCGGCTGCGGTGCATCAGCATAGATCCCGAACTGCGCCTGACCGGTGGAGACGATGCGCATCATCGCCCGTTGCGCATCCAGCACCGCCTGCGGCACCGGCGTGCGGGTCCGGTCCTCGGTGAGGTCCGCGCGACACCGGTTGGGCTGTGTCAAGCTTCGTAGACGATCTCTTTGTGGATTTCAGGCCGCGGTTG
>NZ_JBMDJT010000056.1:0-12146 GCF_057809335.1 Microbacterium sp. FG3
AACCGCGGCCTGAAATCCACAAAGAGATCGTCTACGAAGCTTGACACAGCCCAGTGAGTGGTGGCGGGGACGGGTTAGGCACGTGCGAGGGCGGCGCGGCGACTGCGGGGTGTCTTCCAGCGGCGGAGGGTGAGTCGGTCGGCGCGAAGTTCGAGACCGGGATCGCCTGTGGTGCGTCCCATGGTCGCGAGGGCGTTCGCGAGATGGACGGCGCCGGCGCGGCGGGCGGCGGCATCGTCTGCGATGAGTTCGACCAGCAGTAGTGTGGCTCGTTTCAGGGCTCGTCCAGCTGGGAAGCGCTTGGGGAGGCAGAGGGCGTTGATCTCAGCGATCCGCACGGCCCACCCGTGGTGCTGGCGCAGATGAGCGCGCTCATGCTCGATCACCGCGCGAAGCTGCGGGCCGCTCAGCAGTTCCTTGAGGGCCGTGGAGAGGAAGATCTCCGGTGCCCCCGAAGGCACGGCGCATGCGGCAGGCTCCTCAGACTCGAACCAGACGAGGGTGACCCCGTCCGACTCCTCACGGGACACCGCGACAGGTGCGAGGCGTCCGACCGCTTCCCGCCAGGAATCGGCGAGGGGCTCCGCGGATGCGGAGACCAAGACGATCACCGCCGCGAATATTCCAAGGCTTAGCCAGCCCGCGATCGTCAAGAGCAATCCTTCGGCGGGGCCGTGCACTTCGACAGCCTCGACGCAGCACATCAGCGCAGTCGTGGCAGAGGCGACCGCGCATCCGATGCCGGCGAAGAGGGCGCTGAACCACAGCGTCAGTGCGGTGCGCGGATGGTGCACCTGCCACCTGCCGGCGGTCAGCACGAGCGGTGCGAACAGGAGCATCAGCGCTGCTGCAGCGAGGAAGGAGCCCGTGGCGATCACGTGATCACCTGCGCTTGCGCGAGGTCTTGCCGGTGATCGCGCTGCGGAGCAGGTCGAGGTCCTCCTCGGCGAGGTGCCCGGCGAACTGCAACAGTGCTGCCTGCCGGTCGCCGGCTCCGTCCAGGGCGCTCATCATGGACCGTCCGACATGCTCGTCGCCACTGCGCGCCGCATGGAAGCGGACCTTGCGTGGGGAGTCTCCTGATCGGACGACATCACCCTTCTTCTGCAACCGCTCCAGGGCCGTCATCAACGTCGTGTACGCCGGGATGTGACCGGTGAACACGGCCTGGATATCGCGGGCGCTCATAGGCTCGGCTGCCTCCCAGAGGATGCGCATGACCTCGCCTTCGAGTTCCCCGCGTTCACGCGTGCGCTCACCTGCCATATGACACCTCCACCGTTTAGCCTACCCAGAGTCGAATCCTCGTGACTTCGAAGAGTACGCTCGCAACTCTCACATCAACGCGCGCTGCTGCCGCTCCCTCGACACACCGCTGGCGAGACAGGCGGTCAGAGGTTCATCAGCCAGAGCATGGTCCCCATGCCCGCGGCCATCAGGGCGTGACACAGCGCGTGCATTCGATGCCCTCGGGCTGCGGCCGCGCGATACAGCCACCACAATGCGCTCACGGTGCAGGCGACGATGAAGGCCGCGTTGACGACGCCGGCCCATACGGGAGTCGCCATCAGCGCCATCTCATCACCGCCGCCGTGGTGTCCGGCGTGCGCGGACCCTCCGTCGCCGCCCATGTCCATCCCGGCCATCAGGAGCGGCATTGCTGCGAGCATCCAGATCATCGCCGCATTCAGCACGATGTGCCCGACCAGCTCCACGCGATGCGGGAACCCGTGGGCTCGGGTCAGCGCGGGCAGGAGCGCGAGGGCGAAGATCGCGAACAGAGCGATTTGCGCCCACGTCACCGCATCCAGCACCGCGACCCAGGTCATGAGGATCATCGCGGCGCTCATCACCGCATGGTTGATGTCGATCAGCTCCTCATCTTCCAAGCCCTCCGTGCGCGTGGGGCGGCCGATGCGCCGTGCGATGAGGTCGCCGAGGCAGATGAGGCCGGTGACAAGGAAGACGACGGTGAGGATGAGGTCCCAGGGCGATGCGATCACACCCCCACCTTACTACTACAATATGTAGAGATAATTTGCCGCTGCTCCGAGAGGCCTCCCGATGACCGCCGCCCAGACCGACACCGCAGGCATATCGCCCCGAACCGCGCCGTCACCGAAACGACGCAAGACGAACTGGTACGGCGCGTTCTGGCGCTGGCACTTCTACGGCTCGCTGATCGTCATCCCCGTGCTGTTCGTCCTCGCGGTGACCGGCATGACCTACATGTTCCGCGCGGAAGTGGATGCCTTCACCCACCCGGGAGTGCTCACGGTGACCGTGCTCGAGGCAGCGGAACGGCAGGAGCTGTCCGTGCAGGAAGACGCCGTCCGCGATGCGTTCCCGGACCGGCCGATCCTCTCCGTCGTCGACCAGACCGGCGACCGGGCGACTGTCTTCGTCACCGAACGTGCGGACGGGGTCAATGCGAACGTCTACGTCGACCCGTACACGGCGACGGTGACTGGGGAGTTGACGGCGGATCAGCTGATCTCCGATTGGGCCGAGCGCATCCACGGCGATCTGCTCATCGGCGAGGAGGGCATCGGTGACCGCATCGTCGAATTGGGCGGCAGCTGGGCGATCGTGCTCACCATCACCGGGTTCATCATCTTCTTCCTCGGACGCCGGCCCCGCAAAGCCGCTCAGGCGAAACGCGCCAAGGGTGCACGCATTCGCGGATGGCACGCGATCGTGGGCCTGCCCGTCGGGCTGGGCATCCTCATGCTCGTCGTCTCCGGCCTGCCCTGGACCGGCGTATGGGGTTCGGTCGCACAGCAGGTCGCCTCAGACAACGGCTCGTCCCTGTGGGGCGAGGACCCGGGGGCGGAATCCACGATCGACGAGCTCATCGAAAGCACCAGCGGCACCAACGCCGAAGCCGGCTGGGCCATCGGCAACGGACCGACCGGCACCAGCACGAGCACCGGCACGACACCGATCTCCATCGACGACGCCGTCGCCGCAGCCCGTTCCGAGGGAGTCCCCGAGCCGTACTCAATCATCTACCCCGACGGCGAGACAGGCGTGTTCAGCGTCATGTCGAGCCAGTGGAACGACAACGGCAACCCCGCCGAATCCGAGGTAAGCCTCGAACGCACCATCCACATCGACCAGTACAGCGGAGAGATCGTCGGAACCTACGGATACGACGACTACAGCATCACCGCGCAGGTCGTCTCACAGGGCATCGCCGTCCACGAAGGACGCCGCCTTGGGGTCATCAATACGATCCTGTCGACCCTGTTCTGCCTCGCCGTGATGTTCATGTGCGTGTCTGCGCCGATCATGTGGTGGACCAGACGCGGCACCGCATCCGGCATGGCCGCACCCCGCGCAAAGCTGCCGATCTGGGGGAACTGGCTGCTCGTCGTCGTGATGGTCGGCCTCGGGATCTTCCTGCCCCTGTTCGGCCTGTCCCTGCTCGTCATCCTTGCGCTCGACCAGCTGCTGATCCGCCGCATGCCCCGGATGAAGAAGTTCTTCGGCAGCGTCTGAGTTATGGAGAGGCGGCCGCGGACACTCGCGAGCAGTCCCCACGGTGCTGATACAGATACGGCGCGCCAGAGCGAGGACCTCATCGGTGCCCACGACGAGCAACCCGGGGCAGTTCTCTACTACCGCGCAACGGCGGGAAGTGAGACTGCGTGATGTCAATGACGGACGGTGCGTCTTCTGTTGAGCAGCCCTGTTGCGGCGGTGAGAGCACGAGCGCGTAACTCTTGACCGGTTGCGAGTGAGCCACGGTGGTCTACTTCGAACCTCCTCGCCAGCGCCTACGCACCCACGCGCCGACCTTTCGAAACCGGTATGTCACATCGGCCCACTCCTCGGCGAGAGAAGGTGATTCTTCCTCTTCCTGTCGTTGGGGAGCTCCCATTGCGATGAGAAAGATGATCACCAAGAGAGCAGTGGGCAACGCCAGTGCGCCCATCCACCATCCGATCTCCATGAGCATTCTGTCAGCTACTCGACCCGGCATCGATCACGTCATGACTCGTTCCATGAGGATCAACGCGAGGGGCGGTCTTCGTGATCGATGCCGGCGTGCTCCTTACCACGCTCGAAGCCGAGGAGTCGAAGCGCGTTGGCCACGACGATGAGTGTCGAGCCCTCATGGATGAGCACGACCGCGCCGATGTTCAGCCCGATGAAGGTGGCGATCACCAGGAGAACGACGATCGCGAGACTCGCGATGAGGTTCTGACGGATGATCCGGCTGGTCGCACGGCTCAGACGCACGGCGAACGGGACGCGTCCCAGGTCGTCGCTCATGAGAGCGATGTCACAGGTCTCCAGTGCGACGGTGGACCCGGCAGCTCCCATCGCGATGCCGATGTCTGCGCGGGCCATCGCGGGCGCGTCGTTCACGCCGTCGCCGACCATCGCGATGGGGCGATGTGTTTCGGCGAGGCGCGTGATGTGCGCCACCTTGTCCTCCGGCAGCAGCTCACCGATGGCGGTGTCGACGCCGACCTCGCGGCCGACGGCATCCGCGACGCGCTGGTTGTCGCCGGAGATCATCACGAGCTGGCCGACGTTCGCGCTTCGCAACACGCGGAGTACCTGCGCGGACTCGGCGCGAGAGGTGTCCATCACGCCGACGACCCCCAGGAACCGATCACCGCGCCGGACGATCATCAACGTCTGGCCGGAGTCGCGCGCCTCCGTGTAAGCGCTCTCGACTGACGAGGGAAGGGCGAGGCCCCGCTCGTCGAACATCCGCAGGTTGCCGACCTCGACGATCTCTCCGTCGACCGTGGCGCGTACACCGCGGCCGACGACGGCGTTGAGGTCCGACGCCTCAACACGCTCCGCCTCGGACACCTGATCCGCGAGGTCACGGACGATCGCTGCTGCGAGCGGGTGATCGCTGAGAGACTCCACGGCGACCAGGGTGGGGACGAGGAGGCTCCCGTCCACGCCGTCCACGGGAGTGACCGACGTCACCTGCGGGTTGCCCCAGGTGAGGGTGCCGGTCTTGTCGAAGGCCATCGCCCTGACGCGCCCCAGGGTCTCCAGCGGAGCGCCGCCCTTGACCAGCACGCCGGCGCGCGCCGCTCGGGCGACTCCCGCGAGAACGGCCGCCGGCGTCGCGATGGCCAGGGCGCACGGGCTCGCGGCCACGAGGACGGTCATCGCGAGGTAGAAGGCATCCGTGAACGGCTGCGAGAACACGGACATCGCGACCATCAGGGTGGCGGCCACGCCCAGGATCACCGCGGGCACGTACCACCGCTGGAAGCGGTTGATGAACTGCTGCGTCGGTGACGCAGCCTGGTCGGCCGTGCGGACCAGCTCGACGACCTTGCTCAGCGTCGAGTCCGCGGCCGTCGCCGACACCACGACCTCGAGCACCCCGGAGCCGTTCACCGTGCCGGCGAACACGCGATTCGAGGCCGGAAGGGTATCGACGGTGCGCATCGCCCGCTCGCAATCCGCGACCGGCTCCTTCTCGATGGGCATCGACTCACCGGTGACCGCAGACTGATCGACCGCCGAGATCCCGGCGATCACGAACCCGTCCGACGGGATCCTCGAGTTCGGGCGCACCACCACGACATCACCCACCACGATCTGCTCCACGGGAACCTCGACGGGATCGTCGTCTCCGCGGCGTATCAAGGCAGTCCGTGGCGCGAGCGCAGCCAGCGCTTCGATCGACTTGCTGGCGCGGCTCATCGCGTATTCCTCGAGAGCGTGGCCGAGGCTGAAGAGGAACAGCAGCACCGCGCCCTCCGCCCACTTCCCGATCAGCGCGGCGCCGATTGCGGCGACGATCATGAGGAAGTCGACCTCGAACTTGCCCCGCAGCGTCGACGAGACCGCCGTACGCACGGTGAAGAAACCTCCGAAGAAGTAGGTGGCGATGAACAGGACCAAGGGCAGACCCATGAGCGGCAAGCCGACCGCATACTCTGCGATCATCCCCGCGGCGTAGGTGATGCCCGCCACGATGGCGAACCACAGCTCCCATCGAGCGGAGCCGTGCGCGTGCTCCTCTATGACGGCGGTAGATTTCGGGGCAGACGAGGTAGCCATACCTCGACAATACATCACAAGAACATGATATTGTGATGTATGTGAATGATAATCGTGCTCATGAGAGAGGAACCCACCTATGAGCAGTTCGGTGGAACCAGCGTCCGCTCCGCTGTCAGCGGGCGATGCCGAGCGGCTAGCTGAGATCATGCGGGCGCTGGCATCACCAGTCCGGCTCCGCATCCTGACCGTGCTGCGCATCCACCCCAGCACGGTGACCGACCTCGGCATGCAGCTCGGCATCGGACAGACGACGCTCTCCAACCACCTACGGCTTCTCCGGAATCTCAGCGTGGTCCGCGGCGATCGTGACGGACGGCGCATTCACTATGCGCTGTTCGACGACCATGTCGCAGACCTCCTCGACGAAGCCATCGGACACCTCCGCCACCTTCCCGGCGACCGTTGACCGCTTGACATTAGCCGAACACGGCGCCCGGGCCATTGGGTGGGTGTGACTAATCCTCATTAGTCGGTCGCCATTGCTCGTCTTTTGAGGAATGGATCTCAGCCGAGTCCGCCTGTGATCACCACGCGGGTGACCGCGGGGTCGTGCAGCGCGTCGCAACCGGCGTCGATTTCATCCACAGCGACTTCCTTCGAGATCAGCTCGTCGAGTCGGAAGCGGCCCTGCAGGTACAGGTTTGCGTGAAGCGGGATGTCATGCTTGGGCGTTGTAGAGCCCATGTCGACGTCCCGGAAGCACTTTCCTGCGCCGATGAGGATCGGCACTGTAGCGGTGGGGTCCAGGATGCCGGTACAGCATAGGCCTTCACCCGGGCGAGCTATGTCCACGACCTCCTGGGTGACGGCGGGGATTCCGACGAGATCGAACGCGCCAACCGCACCGCGTCCAGTGATCCGCTGCACCTCGGCGACCGGATCGGTGATGGTCGAATTGATGGTGTGCGTGGCCCAGAATAGCTTGGCCTTCTCGAGCTTGTTGTCGGCCACATCGACGGCGATGAGCGTGGCTGCGCCGGCGACCACGGCTCCATCCATCGCGTTTAAGCGCACACTACCGACCGGCTCTTCGCTACCCAGCGCACAAGACATAGGTCTCCGACGCGGTGCCGCTCAGATGCCCTGACGAGTCACCACAGCTTCGCTCTGCTGCGGTCGCCCGATGACGGGGCGGGGCGCGCCCAGCCCTCGTACCCGCTCGCCGACGGCCTGCGCCACCTTCCTTGTACCGGCCACCGTGGCGTCCCGCACAACCCGGTGCAGTCTCTCCTGCCCGCGACTGAGCGCGTCCGCGACACGTTGGCTGCTGTGTCGCATCAGTTCCGATGCGGGCATCCACGTCAGCCGCGAACGATCCTTCACCTGAGCGGCGATGCGCTCCCGACGCGCCGCCAACGCCGGGTCCGACAAGCGAGCCAGCGCGTCCGAATCCATTTGCGCCGTCTCCACATGCTCCGGCCCCGCCGTTCGTTCCGACGCCACAGTCACTACCGAATCCCTGCCATCCTGCTTCAGCGGGATGTACCGCTCGTCGTCACCCGTGTTCATGATTCCTTCTCTTTCTCCACTGTGGTTTCGGGCCGCTTCGCGACTGATTTCAGCCACCGTCCGACGGTCGTCGGATGGACACCGAGCTCGAGCGCGATCTGTCGGTTCGACAGACCCCGCTTGCTCAATCGGATCGCCTCTTCAAGCCCGCCCGTATCCGCGGGCGCCCGGCTCGGCGTAGATGATGCCGTGTGCGTGTCTTCAGCTGTGACTGCTGTGCTCACTGTTCCGGACGCCAACGCACGAACCGGCGTACGCTCCAACCTCCCTTCCGGCACCAGGGTCGTGGCCGGGACGACATCGGCATCCTCACCGACGGTCGGCACGGCGCGGCGGTAGCGGCCCAGCTCCACGGTCAAGTGCGTTGCCGCAAGCAGTACGATCGGTGGCACCGATGCCACGAGTGCCGCCACTATGCCGGGCACGGTGTCGTCGGCGGCGACCAGCGCGTGCGTGATGTTCGCCGTGATCGACACCAGCGCCGCCCCGGCCAACAGCAGCCATGGATACCGGGTCGCCGCCCGCCCATACGGTGACAAGGCGACCACCGACATCGTCGCGATGACGATTACCCCGTCCACGATCAACGGCCATACCCACGCGAGCCCCACCGCGGTGCCCGCGCGGGACGCGAGGTCCGCGAGCGCGGTGAACGATAGCCAGAACGCGCCGACTCCCAGCAGCACCGTGCCGACGATCGACGCACCGACGACCCAGGCACCCATCCGACGCTGCGGCATACCCGTCACAGCGCCGGCACGGAGACGTCGACCGTCGCCGTCGTGCGCACCGGAGTCGCCGTACCCAACTCCACCGCCCGGGCCCGCGACGTCTCCCGTTCAGCGTCGGGGCCGGTGCGGTCAAGCCCAGGCGGGTACCCATCGCCGATGCCCGCATCCGGCAGCTTGTCGAGGATGTCCAGTGCCACGCGACGCACCCGCTCGCCGGTCTCGCGCACCACGTCTACCGGTTCCTTGTCCGCCACCGACTGCGCCCACGTCGCGACGTAGGGGATCGTGTAGTCGCTGGTGTCCATGCCGTGCGCCGCGCCGATCATCATCGCCACCGACTCCGCTTCCACCTCTCGGATGCCTCGATGATGGGTGACGGCCTCAGCCGGGTCGTGCATGCGGACGTGCCCGAGCTCGTGCGCCAGCGCTGCATCGTCCATGTCCGCGCGAACTGCGACAACCTTCGTGTCGTAAATCGTCACGCCATTCGCTCCCCAGATGGAAATCGCATCCACCGCGTCCTGCAACTCGAATCCCTCCGTCGCGACCTGGGCGGCGAGCCCCGCCCACAGCCCGGCCGGCGCCTCTCTCTCCAGCAGCCGCGGCATCGGCCGCTCCGGGATCTCCGACCCGCTGGTCTGCGTCACATCCCACACGTACGCAGGCTTCACGTTGACGATCTTCGAACGCACCACCTCGCCCGAGGCCGGCTTCTCCCGAGCTTGCAGTCTGCGCCACGACATCGGATCGGAGGGATCTTTTGACGCGAATCGCCCCATCACCGGGGCGTAGACCATGTACCCGGACTGGCCCTTGTCCACCGACCGGTCAAGTTGTTTCCACTGGTTGAACCCCGCCACGTACGTCGGCACCGGCGTCGACACTCGCCCCTGCTCGTATGCGTCAGCATGCTGAGCGTAGATCAGCAGCGTGTTCCGAAAACTCCGAGATCTGAACCGAGCAGCGAACTCGATCGCCCTCTTCCAATCCTCACCCGTCGTCAGCCCCGCAACCGCCGTCTCGAGCTTCTCCGCCATCTCGTCGAGCTTGGCTTCACGCGCCGCCTGCACCTCGGCCGGCGAACGTCTCATTCGGGCCACCCAGACCACCGCCTTCACGTCCACACCGACCACGCTTGGATCGGCTATTCGTGAGGACAGGTGCGCGCGTCACACCCCACAAGTCCGTACTGGTGGTGACCTCGGGAACCTGCTACTGTCCCGCGAGCAACCATCCCGGGTGCCCGCCACTCCCGAGCCGCCAGCCCCCTCCTGCTACTCTGCGTCGCTCATCCTGTTCGCCGTCGCGTGTCCAGATTCCTCCCGAGTTGCGGGCTGACGCTGCCGCCGCTTCTGCGCGGAAAGTCAGGC
This sequence comes from Microbacterium sp. FG3, assembly GCF_057809335.1. Taxonomy (NCBI): domain Bacteria; kingdom Bacillati; phylum Actinomycetota; class Actinomycetes; order Micrococcales; family Microbacteriaceae; genus Microbacterium; species Microbacterium sp. FG3. The sequence goes on from NZ_JBMDJT010000056.1 coordinate 9,659, forward strand.
GGTCACCGCTGACGCGGTGGCAGCACTGGTTGGGCAATCCTGCGGATTGCCTTTCGGCTGCTTGATTGTGCGGGACCATTCCCTTCTGCGCAAGGCACGCAAAAATTCTCCCCGATAGTCGATCTCCTTCCCCTGGTGTGGGGGGAGGAGATTTTTTGACTCTTCGGCCTTGCGCATTCATTCCTGGCCCCTTTTCTCGGCATGTGCCGAAAGGCAATGGCAGGGAGGGAACAGCCACACCACCCGGTGTGACGGCCCTCCGGGATTCAGGAAAGGAACCGAAAGCCATGACCATCATCGACACCACCCCGACCCACGCCGCAGACCTCACCCCCGCCGAGGAGGCCATGCAGGGGCCGGAGGTTCGCCGGATCAGCCCGCACACCCTCGTCGTGGAGGACAACATCCGTTCACAGGTCGACCTCGACCGGGCGTTCGTCAACTCGATCAAGCTCCACGGCGTGATCGTGCCCATCCTCGCCCACCCCGACCAGAACGGGAACATCATCGTCCGCGACGGCCAGCGCCGCACCCTCGCCGCCCGCGAAGCCGACGCCGAGGACGTGCCCGTCTACGTCGTGGACGCCTCCGACGAGAAGCGCATCCGCATCATCCAGCAGTACATCACCAATGAACACCGCGCAGGACTCACCGACACCGACCGGGCCGAGGCCTGGCGGCAGTTGGCGCTGGACGGGATGAGCGTCACCGCGATCGCCAAGCAGACCGGCACCAAGCGCACCATCGTCAAGACCGGCCTCGCCGTCGCCGAAAGCGACATCGCCAAGACCGCCGTCACCCAGCACGCCCTCACCCTCGACCAGGCACTCATCCTCACCGAGTTCGAGGACGACCCCGAGACGCTGGCCGAACTCACCAGCATCGCCGCACACGACCCGGAATCGTTCGACCACTACGCCCAGCGACACCTGGACGACAAGGCCACCAAGGAGGAAATCGCGGCCCTGCGCGCCCAGTACGAAGCAGACGGATACACCGTCGTGGACTACCCGGCATGGGGCGACCAGGACGTGGCGTTCTTCCACGACCTCCTCACCGCCGACGGCGAGCGCGTCACCGAGGAAAACTACGCGGGCAAGGACGGGCACGCCGTCGCTATCGGGGAGCGGTGGGGGAGCATCGACATCGCGCACGTCGTCGTCAACTGGCGTGAGCACGGCCTCACCTCCATCCGGCACAACCAGCCCCCCACCCGATCCGGGGCGATGACCGAGGAGGAGAAGGCCGAACGCCGCCGCGTCGTCGCGAACAACAAGGCATGGGTCAGCGCGGAGAAGGTGCGCCGCGCATGGGTGACCAAGCTGCTCGGACGCAAGCGCCTGCCCTCCCAGGCACTCGCATTCGCGGCAACCGTGATCGCAGACAACCGTTACGAGGTGGCCCGCGCCGCAAACGACGGGCACGACATGGCCGCGACCCTCCTCAACCTCGACGGCCAGCGCCGCTACGGACAGCCGCACCCCATCGCCGCGATGACCCAGGCCACCCCGACCAAGGCCGGACACGCACTGCTCGCCGTCGCACTCGGCGCTCTGGAAGCGGCAACCGACAAGAACAGCTGGCGCAACCCCAACGAGTCCACCCGCCAGTACATCGACCAGCTCGCCGCATGGGGATACACCCTCTCCGACGTCGAAACCCTCATCACCGACCCCGACAGCGCCACCCGCGCCGAGGACACCCCCGACGACGAGACCCCCGTCGAGGAAACGGATGCCGAGGAGACGAGCGACGAGGAGCCGGAGGCCGACACCGGCGAGGAGAACGGCACGGACGACGTCGACGCCCCCGAGGCAAGCGACACGGACGAGGACGCCTCGACCGACGCCGGGGCCGAGGTCGCGGACGCGGCCTGACCTGCCGTCAACAACCACAGGGGCCGGTCATCGCATCGCCGGTGACCGGCCCCACCCCCTCTTTCCGTTTCACGACCTCACACGAGCAGACATCATGAGCACCAAGATTCTCGACCGCATCACCGCCGACCCCGACCAGCAGGAACGCTACGCACGCATCGCGCTGGCCTGCCTGACTACCCCCGGCGAACCGAACACGCCCGCCGTTCACCTCACCGGCACCAACGGCCCCGCCGTGGTCCAGCACACCCTCGACACCCTCCCGCCCGCCATCGCTGAGCGGACCGTCATCGACGCCCTCGACAGCGCCGCAGACGGCACACACCGGGTACTCATCCCCACCGACCCGGAATGGCCGGCAGGGCTCGACGACCTCGGCCCGGAACGACCCGTCGCCCTCTGGACATCCGGAGACCTCGACCTCCTCACCGACACCCCCGCTCGTGCCGTGACGATCACCGGAGCCAGAGCCGCCACGAGCTACGGCGACCACATCGCCGCCGAACTCGCCCACGACCTCACCCGAACCGGGCACAGCATCGTCACCGGAGGCGCGTTGGGGTGTGACACTTCTTGTAGACGGTCGTTACCAGGAAGGAACGACAGGCAGA